>JAHELX010000369.1:0-5336 GCA_024643945.1 Anaerolineales bacterium | reverse complement strand
CTTCGCCGCCACGACCTGCGTCTTGATCCGGGACCCGCTCGGATTGGCTTGATATTGGACCTGCTCAGATTTGACAGATGTTAAAGAACCTTAACTTATGACCATTAGCGTAAAACCTGCCCCTACGGTTACTGAACGCCTGGTTCTGGCCGCCGACCAGTTCATCGTGCGCCGTTCCCTGCCCGACGATCCGGATGGCCGCTCGGTCATCGCCGGTTATCCCTGGTTCGGCGATTGGGGACGCGACACCATGATCAGCCTCCCGGGCCTGACCCTTGTCACCGGCCGCCACGACGTTGCCGCGCGGGTTCTGCGAACCTTTGCTCGCTTCGTGGACCGGGGCATGCTGCCCAACCGCTTCCCGGACGAGGGGGAGACGCCTGAATACAACACCGTGGACGCCACGCTCTGGTATTTCGAGGCCATTCGCGCCTACCACGCTGCCACCGATGACGATGGGTTGCTGGGGGATTTGTTCCCGGTGTTGCAAGAGATCGTCGAGTGGCATCGACGCGGCACGCGTTACCACATCCAGGTGGATCCCGACGACGGCCTGCTCTACGCGGGCGAGCCGGGCGTGCAGCTTACCTGGATGGACGCCAAGGTGGGCGACTGGGTGGTCACACCCCGCATCGGCAAGCCGGTAGAGATCAACGCTCTGTGGTACAATGCCCTGCGCAGCATGGCTGACTTCGCGCGCCGTTTGGGCGAGCCGCTTTCCCCCTATGAAGCCCTGGCGGAACAGACGGTTACCGGGTTCGCTCGTTTCTGGAACCAGGACACCGGTTACTGTTACGATGTGATTCACGGCCCTGACGGCGACGATCCAGCCCTACGGCCCAATCAGTTGTTTGCGGTCTCGCTTCCTCATAGTCCGCTCTCGCCGTCGCAGCAGCGCGCCGTCGTGGACGTCTGTGCGCGCCGCCTGCTTACCTCTCACGGATTGCGCAGCCTGGCTCGGGATGATCCGGCTTACATAGGTCACTACGGCGGCGACCGGCGTCAGCGCGACGCGGCCTACCACCAGGGCACCGTCTGGAGCTGGCTCATCGGCCCCTTTGTCACGGCCTACCTGCGCGTCTACGATGATCGCGAACGGGCGCGCTCTTTCCTACAGCCGTTCATCCACCACCTGGTCGATCATGGCGTGGGCAGCATTAGCGAAATCTTCGATGGCGATGCACCCTTTGCACCGCGCGGTTGCATCGCCCAGGCGTGGAGTGTGGGAGAGGTATTGCGAGCGTGGAGTGCCGTGGGAGATGGGGGATGGTGCGTACCTTTCACTTTCCCAAAAAATGTGTTATAGTAGGGTATCAGCTCTTCCACCGGCAATTGTGGTCGTTGCGGCGTCTGGCGACATTCCTCACAGAGCTACACCTGGGAAGTTGGCTTCCAATCTGGGCGACACCGGAGCCACCGAAGAAAATTCTACGCTACCAGGAAAGGACCTATGAATCATTCGTATATCCTTGTTGTTGGGGCGGCTGGTTTAGACACCAAAGGGCGCGCCGATGGCTCCTTGCAGCCGGGTACCAGCAATCCAGGTAGTATTCGCATCAGCGTGGGCGGAGTGGCCCGGAATGTGGCCGAGAATCTGGCCCGCCTGGGCGAGCATCCCATCTTGCTATCGGCGGTGGGGGCCGATCGGTCGGGCCGGCGGATTCGCGAGCAGGCGACTGACGCCGGCGTAGACATGTCCTATCTGATAGAGAGTCCGGATCACCACACCGGTGCCTATCTGGCCGTATATAATCAGAACGGCGATCTATCCATTTCTATTGACGACATGGCCCTCCTGTCGGTCATCACGCCGGCAGTTATCTATGCCCGTCGCAAGCTCGTTCGCGATGCCGCCATGGTGTTTTTGGATGCTAATCTGTCGCCGCAGACGATCAAAATTCTGATGCGCCTGGCAGCTAAATACCGCGTGCCGATCAGTGCTGATCCCACCTCGGCTTCGCTGGCCGAACGCCTCAAGCCTCATCTGCCTGATCTCTTTATGGTCACCCCTGACCTGCCGGAAGCCGAGGCGCTGTGTGGACGCCCTTTGCGCAACACGCGCAGCCAGGGCATTGCCGCCGCCAAGCGACTGGTGGCGATGGGCGCGCAGGTGGCCATCGTCACCTTAGCTGAGTTGGGCGTGTGCTATGCCACATCCATGGGCAGCGGCCACGTGCCGGCCGTCAAAACCCAGGTGGTAGACCGAACCGGCGCCGGCGACGCCCTTACGGCGGGCGTGCTCTTTGGTCTGCTCAACGATTTTCCCATTGACGAGGCCGTACGGTTGGGCGCTTCAGCCGCCGCACTCACCCTGCAATATTATGAGTCGGTCTGCCCCGATCTCAGCCTGGACTGCCTCTACGACGGATTGGTTACCTGAAGTAGGTAGTATGAAACAAATCGTGGTGATCGACGCGGGTATCGGCAACCTGCGCAGTGTGCAAAAGGCATTTGAGCACGTCGGGCTAATGCCGACCATCACGGATGACCCGGCCCTTGTCGCCAAGGCGGACGCAGTGGTGCTGCCCGGAGTAGGTGCCTTTGGGGATGGGATGAACGGTTTGCGCTCGCGCCGTCTGGATACGGTGCTGCTGGATGCGGTTGAGCGAGGGATTCCCTTGTTTGGTATCTGCGTGGGGTTGCAACTGCTCTTTGAGGAGAGCGAGGAGATGGGCGTCCATCGCGGGCTGGGCCTGCTGCCGGGACGGGTCATTCGCTTCCCCGCTAAGCTGACTGTGCCTCACATGGGCTGGAATCAGATCGACCAACGTCAGTCACATCCGTTATTGTCCGGTGTTCCTGATGGCGCGTTTGCCTACTTTGCTCATTCCTATCACGTCGTCACCGACGACGCGTCCATCGTCGTCGCTACTACCAACTACGGCGCTCCCTTCCCGTCCGTCGTCGCCCGCGACAACGTGTGGGCTATTCAGTTCCACCCGGAAAAAAGCCAGCAGGTAGGACTGAGTCTGCTACACAATTTCGTGGAAAGTGTCAATCAGTTTTGACATTTTATCTACTCTTGGGTAGAATCTCAACGGCGGCGGGGCTATTGGAACGGGAAGCAGTGGCTGCCCCCCACTTGGCGGGTACTGCGTTGATCGCCTCAAGCATCTTTCCCTCCTGCCTCTGATTCAGAAGGCAGGATGCTTTTTTGTTCCCCACGCTACCTTGCACTTGTTCATTAACGACCTTGCACTTTAGAACAGAAATTAGGCGTAAAACCGCCACAAAAATACCTGGTTGTTTTTGAACAAGTACTTTGTCTAACCTGGCCAATCACTACGAATAAGGAGGACAACAAATTCCATGCACGGAATGACCCCATTTGAGACGAATGCCATCTTTGGCGTGCTGGGCATTGCTATCTTAGGGCTGGCCTACGCTGTCTTTTTGCGCTGGCAAATCCTTAAAGAGGACAAGGGCACGCAGGAGATGCAAGAGGTGTGGACCGATATCAAGCAGGGGGCCAACGCCTATCTAAGCCGGCAGTTGCGATCCATTTTGCCTTTCATCGGCATTCTAATCGTGGCCTTGTTCTTCAGCGTATGGATTGTCAATCCCACGCCTGAAGCCCAAGAAGAATTCGGCGCCAATGCCCGCCTCTACATTGCGTTTGGACGGGCTATTGCTTTTGCAATGGGCGCCAGCTTCTCCCTGGCGGTGGGGCAGATCGGGATGCGTATGGCTGTCGAGGGCAACGTACGGGTGGCAAGCGCCGCCCGCACCAGTTTCGGCGAAGCGCTGCGCATCGCCTACCGCACGGGCACCATCACCGGTATGCTGACCGATGGATTGGGGCTGTTTGGTGGGACGCTTATCTTCATCGTTTTCGGCAAGGCTGCCCCCGACGCTCTGTTGGGCTTTGGCTTTGGTGGTACGCTGCTGGCCCTCTTTATGCGCGTGGGAGGTGGTATTTTTACCAAAGCTGCCGACGTGGGGGCTGACCTGGTGGGCAAGGTGGAGGCCGGGCTGGAAGAAGACGACCCGCGTAATGCCGCCGTCGTCGCCGACCTGGTGGGCGATAACGTCGGCGACTGCGCGGGGATGGCCGCCGATATTTTTGAGAGCTACGAGGTCACCATTGTCTCTGCCCTGATCCTGGGCCTGGCGCTGGTGCGTCTAACGGGCGATTTGAACTGGATCGTTTATCCACTCCTGGTGCGCGGCATCGGTGTGCTGTCGTCCATCATCGGTACCTACCTGGTCAAAGGAGGTACTGAAGGCGGTGGCGCCGATGCGATGAAGGCTATCTTCCGCGGATTCCTCACTTCGGCCGGCATTTCGACCGTTCTGTTTGGCGCCATGGCTCTGGTTTATATGCGGGACGTGCCAGGTGGTTGGTGGCGTCCCTTCCTCTCGACGGTGGTGGGCGTGGCGCTGGCGATTGTCATTGATCGCCTGACCGACTATTTCACCGGTACCGAGTCTGCGCCTGTCCAGGAGATCCGCGAAAGCGCTGACGGTGGCCCGGCAACGACGATCCTGTCCGGCCTGGCCGTCGGCTATGAATCGAGTGTGTGGGCCATCTTGGTCATCGCCGCCACCATCCTTGCTGCTATTCTCATCTATGGCAACGTCCCCGGCTATTCGGGCATGGAGCAGGTCGCTTTCATCCTGTATGGTGTGGCTATGACCGGCATCGGCATGCTCACTCTCACTGGCAACAACGTCGCCATGGACTCCTTCGGCCCTATCGCCGACAACGCCAACGGTATCGGCGAGATGACCGGCATGGATGACCGTGCGCGCCAGATTATGGCCGACCTGGATGCGGTGGGCAACACCACCAAGGCCATCACCAAGGGGATCGCTATTGGCTCGGCGGTTATCGCTGCGGTGTCGCTATTCGGCTCCTTTATCACCGACGTGAGCCTGGTGGACCCCCAAGCCCTGGCCAATGGTATCCGTGTGTCTCAGCCGGTCGTCTTTGTCGGCCTGCTGATAGGTGGTGCGATCCCCTGGCTCTTCTCGTCTTTCGCCATCAAGGCGGTCAGTCGGGCCGCCGGCCTGATGGTGAGCGAAGTGCGCCGTCAGTTCAGAATCCCCGGCCTGATGGAGGGCAAGGTCAAACCCGATTATGCCCGGGCTGTCTCCATTTCGACTGCGGCTGCGCAGAAAGAACTGGTCAGCCTGGCACTGATGGCCGTGGTCTCCCCCATTATTGTGGGCCTGGTGCTCCAGGTGGAGGCCTTAGGTGGATTCCTGGCGGGCATTATCCTCTCCGGTCAGTTGCTGGCTGTCTTTATGGCCAACTCCGGTGGTGCCTGGGACAATGCTAAAAAGACCATCGAGGATGAGCCGAGCGACCCGGCCAACAACCTGGGCAAGCGCTC
>JAHELX010000020.1 GCA_024643945.1 Anaerolineales bacterium | reverse complement strand
CTCTCCAGTCTCATCTCTACTGGAGCAAGTGCAAAAAGCACAAGGGCGCACCGCCAAGCTAGAAGTTGTGACCTGGAGCCTGTTATACACACTAGAGGTAGATCTGCGAGTGACTATCATTGCAGCCGCTGTGCCTCATGCCTTTAACGCTGAGGCCCTGTCGGCTTTGTTACCGGGCTACGCACATGAGAGCAACAAGCTCTACGCCGAAGTGCAACGCATCAGTTTTATGCAGCCATTCCCTGGCAATATGTATGCGCTGCACGACCTCAGCCGGGAAGCCATTTTGAAGCGATTGTGGTCGGAAGACCGCGAACGATATCGTGAGTTGAGTACGCGAGCGGCGGATTACTTCGCATCTCAGGAAGGGGATCAAGCACGAATCGAGGCGGTCTACCACTATTTGATAGCGGACGAGCAACGAGGCCTCGACGAGGCTCGACGGCTAATTTCTCAATGGTTGGTCAAATGCGAGTATGCTTTGATCGAGGCTCTGCTACAGATGGTGTCTGAGCATGCGCAGGCTGGACGCATTGAGGTGAGCACGCAGTTGTGGGCGCTAGTGCATAATCCGGGCTATGCCGACCATCGATTCCGATGGATGCCGACCACCTGTTCCGGGCCATGCCGACCACCTGTTCCGGCAACATGGCGTCCAGTTTTTCCGGAACACCGGAATCGGTGGTCGCCTTGGATTGGAATCAGTGGACGGCATGCTCCAGAATCCTGGACAGCAAATCTGATCCAGCAGGAAGCGGCGCTGGCTAACCTGACACGGTTGTGGCATGCTTTGCCTCCGAACAACAAAGGAGGCAGAGATGGCCCAAGAAAGGTTAACCATGCGCAAAATAGGCGAAGTTCTCCGTCTGAAGTGGGAGTGTGGACTGTCGAATCGGGCAATCGCTCGCAGTTGTTCCATCTCCCACAGCACCGTTGGCGAGTATCTACGACGCGCCCAAGAAGCCGGGCTGAGCTGGCCGCTTCCCGCGGACTTGGGCGAGGATACGCTGTTTGAGCTCCTCTTCCCCAGTTCAGCGCCATCCAGTTCACGTGTCATCCCCGCTCCTGACTGGTCTCTGATTCACACCGAGCTACGCAAACAGGGTGTCACCCTGCGTCTGCTGTGGGTCGAGTATCGCGAAGCCCAGCCGGATGGCTACGGGTATAGCCAGTTCTGTGCCCTGTATCGCGAATGGGCCAAGCGGCTGAAGCCGTCGATGCGCCTTTCCCACAAGGGTGGGGAGAAAGTCTTTGTCGACTACGCCGGTCAAACGGTGCCCATCGTCGACCCTAACACCGGCGAACTGCACCCAGCCCAGATCTTCATCGGCGTCCTGGGCGCCAGCAACTACACCTACGCCGAGGCCCATGCGAGCCAGGAGTTGTCCAACTGGATTGGCGCCCACGTTCGCATGTTCACCTTCTTCGGCGGTGTGCCCGAGATCGTCGTTCCGGACAATCTCAAAGCGGGTGTCAAACACCCCTGTCGCTATGAGCCCGACCTGAATCCCACTTACCAAGACCTGGCCCAACATTACGGCACGGCAGTCATTCCGACCCGCGTTCGCAAACCCAAAGACAAGGCCAAAGTGGAAGTGGGCGTCCAGGTGGTCGAGCGCTGGATCCTCGCCCGTCTGCGCCATTACACTTTCTTCAGCCTGGCCGATTTGAATCAAGCCATCCGCGAGCTACTGGATGAGCTCAACACACGGCAAATGGAGCACTTGGGCCGCTCCCGCCGCGAACTCTTCGAGAGGTTGGACCAACCGGCCCTCAAGCCTCTTCCTGAACTGCCCTACGAATTCGCCATCTGGAAGAAAGCCCGCGTCAACATCGACTACCACATCGAGTTCGAAAAGCACTACTACAGTGTCTCCCACACGCTCATCCACAAAGAGGTCTACGTGCGGGCTACTCAATCCACCATCGAGATCTTCTTCAATAACCGGCGTGTCGCTTCCCATCGTCGCACCCACGCTCCCGGGCGGCACACTACGCTCTCTGAACATATGCCGCCCGCTCATCAGAAGTATCTGGAGTGGTCGCCGGACCGCTTCACGCGCTGGGCCCAGAGCATTGGCCCCAACACAGTCCAACTTGTACAAGCGCTTCTCGACTCCCGCCAACATCCGCAACAAGCCTACCGTTCCTGTCTGGGCCTGCTGGGTCTCGGCAGCCGCTACGGTGAGCAGCGCCTGGAGGCCGCCTGTGCCCGGGCTCTTCGGGCTGGCATTCACTCCTACAAGGGCGTCAAGAACATCCTGGATGCCAAGCTCGACCAGGTCGAGCCCGAAGAAGCACCTACCGTTGCCCCCAAGACCCACGAAAACATCCGTGGCCAAACCTATTACCATTGAGGAGATGACCTATGTTGACCCAACCCCTGCTTGACAAGCTGACCCAACTCCGCCTGCCTGCTTTTCGTGCCGCGCTCGAAGAGCAACTTCACAACCCTCAATACACGGACCTCCCCTTCGAGGATCGCCTCGGCCTGCTCATCGACCGCGAGTGCACTCACCGCGACAACAACCGTCTGCAACGACGCCTCAAGGCGGCTCGGCTGTCGCTACCAGCCACCATCGAAGACCTCGATCTCTCTCCCGCGCGTGGCCTGGACCGTCGCCTCGTTCTGCAACTGGCCCAGGGCGAGTGGGTCCGCCAACACCTCAACATTCTCGTCCTTGGCCCCACCGGCGTCGGCAAGACCTTCCTGGCCTGCGCCCTGGCCCACGCTGCCTGCCGCCATTACTCCCATGTCCGTTACCAGCGCACCTCCCGCCTCTTGCACCAGACCGCGCTCGCTCACGCCGATGGCTCCTATCCCAACCTGCTTGACGCCTTCGCCCGTGTCCAACTCCTGGTCCTCGATGACTGGCTGCGGGATCCCTTGACCCGCCCCCAGTCCCAGGACTTGCTCGAGATCCTGGATGATCGCTACGGCCGATCCTCTACACTGGTGGCCACCCAGGTGCCCATCGCCGAGTGGCACGCCCGCTTCCCCGATCCTACCATCGCAGACGCCATCCTGGATCGTCTGGTTCACAATGCCTACCGGCTGACTCTCAAAGGAGAGTCACGGCGCAAGGTCGATTCTGCCTTGCCCATGCCGACCGCTTGATTGTATAATGCTTATGCTAGCGTCGCTTCGCTCTGACAGGTGGACGGCATCCCCGGAACTCGTGGACGATTTCATCGGAATACGCACTGGCCAAAATTCCATTCCCTACCACAGGCAGGCGGCTTGGTCAAGTGGGTGACGTTTCTTGTTTCGTCCGAAGCGAAACATGCGGACCCGAGGGCGTGGTGATTAAGAGTCCGCTGGATAATTTGCCGTTGTAGGAGGGCACATGAATAGAACCTGTGCACAGGAGAAACTCCCTTTCCTGGATTCCCGCAACAGGTATTGCGGAAAGCATGAGGAAAATGCCGTGCTTCACGCAAGTTTTGTTTCGTGAAATATAAGTTCCCTGACACGCCTTTTGAAATCAGTACGTGCTCGCAATTCGCGAGTAGGAGAATCAAAGCCATGTCCAGACCCATATTGACACAAGCAGAGATAAAAAAAGCGGAGAAGTTGGTCGCGGACTATTTTTCCAAATGCGTTAACGATACCCAATTGCGCCGCGATACCAAAGAAGGAGAGCGAGAGCAAGAACTGTTTACCCAGGTTCTTCTGCACAACTCCTACTCGAAAGACAGAGATTTCCTTAATTTCCTGCATGACAAAATCTGGGCTATCCATGAATCGCTGCGGTTTGGGCTTTTAGATGATATTGTCCGCGAGAACACCACAGACCAAATCAGAGCCGCGTTCCGAAATATGCTCTTGAACGCGCCGTCTGCTAGTGATGCTGACTCGGCACTTGCCGTCGGCAAAAGACCCTATTTGGGCGTTTCGATTCTTAGTGAGGCACTGTGCAAGGTTTATCCCGACCACTTCGCGATTAAAAACAAACGCTCAGAATGGGCATTGTATTTCATCCTGTCAAATGCTACGCCCGATTACATTGAAAACGACTTGAGTTACTCCAAGTTCATCGCGATATGCTGGGAAATATGGAAACTCATTGAACACCAGTATCATCACCACAACTTGAGTTACGATATGCATCGGCGGCTTTGGTATGTTGACCGCTTCTACTTATGGATATACGAGCGTCCCCAAACTAAAGAAATCATGAAAGCGTTGGAACGCGTAGAGTAGAAACGTAACAAACGGTGCGCGTCAGGGAACACACACACGCCGACAACGGCACGCGCGCGGCTTTTGGCATTGCGGGTTGGCAAGAGTGAACGTCGTTGCCATTTCCGCGTGCCGTTGCGGCGTGCTGAACGTTCTGCGGCATGCCTTTGCAAAGAGAATGGCGCGAATCAGTCGCAGAGTAAACGCCGAATTGTGAGGAGTATGAAATGCGAAAGCAGAAACAAGCCCTTCCTGGGATCATCTTGGATGAACCGTATACCAACGGTTTGCTGGCGAAGGCGTTGGAAAGCGGTTACGCAAAAATCACATTCCCCTCGGACTATACAACAGGTATTCTCAACAAAGCGCGGAATCCTCGCGTCGGTCAAAAAGCGTTAGAGATGTTGTTGCTTTACGACAAGGTCTATACAGTTTCTTGGTTTGATAACACAGAGTTTGACCAGTTGAGCCAGCTGGGGCTACTGGAAATCGTTCCGAGCACCTGGAATCAAGTAACTGTAGAGGAAGAACATGCGAGAAGTATCAAGGGGTTGCTACTAGCCGACCTAGAGAGAAAGGGCTTCAATCTTACACCAGACCAATTTGACATTCTGCTGCCTGATGTCAATGCGATGTATCTTGGGAATGTGATACTGTTAGCAGAGCGATTACAGCCATCGCTCGAAAAAATCTTCGGCTCGTCCCAAAGCCGTAAGAGAAAACAGGATGATAGTCCTTCGCTTGTCGAAATGTTCAAAGATCAGGTGGAAGTCGCTCAACGTCGAACCAAATCTGATTTTGAGCTAGGACGGAAAATTCAATATTCCTATGGTCACATCAGAAACCTCTTGGAAGCATCGGCTCAACTCAACGTACCAATTTTTTCGAACATCAGACGAGTCCCGAAAGTGGGTGCAGGGATTGATAAGCAGGTTTTCGACCCCAACACAAGACTTGCGCTAGGTATTTACATGAAAGAGACCCTGACAATACCCAAAACCGATACGATGGAAGATGTTCTTAGGCTAAGGAATGACTCAAGAATAAGAAATTTTCGGGAGAAGATTTCCAAGTGGTGTACAAAGCTCCGTGCTGGTGAAATCGGGTCTGAGGATGCGATACGCGCGGAGATTAGAGAGGCAAATGCTGCTATCGAGGACATAGGAAAGTACAAGAAGATAGGAATGTGGGTTACTTTTCTCTCTGTTCCTATAGGCGTTGCAGAGTTCCTTATGGGTTTGCCCATATCACTGTTGACCGTGACCCCATTAGGAGTTGGACTTGAGGTCACTAGTATCCTCAAAGAGAGGAAATATCGTTGGCTACTCTTTGGAAGATGATAATAGTTGGTCTCCAAACATGAGTCAAAGGCAAAGGAAAAGGCGGCATGCACGAACGCAGAACAAACACACGCCGACCACGCCACGTACGCGGCTTTTTGGGGAAGTTGGTTAGCACAATTGGGAGGTAACTTCATTTCGCGGAGCACATCGGCCGTGGTCGGCGTGCTGAGGCGTTTGCCGAAATGGCAGAAAGGGGGCGGTACATTTATGGAAAAGGATATTGCTTTCCTGTTAGCGGGAGTTGGCATAGGATTTGTGCTCGACATTTTGCTTAGTCTATTTCTATCCCTTGATCAATTCCGGGGTTATACAGATAAACGTGTGAAGAAGACGGCAATAGCGACTCAAGACATCGTTAAGTCTGAGAAGCGCAGCGAACTAAGAAATAGATATAGATATTCTTTAGGGGTCATCATAGACAATCTTGACCGAATCTGGAAAAGGAATGACTTCAAATTCAGAGAGGATGCATGGCCCTGCCTTGTCCATTTTGCAAAGGATGCAGATGGGCAACCATGCATTGCTAATCGAGAAGGGAAGCCAGATCCTAAGACTGATAGATGGGATATGTTCAATCTGTATGTCAGGCCAGTTATTGAAGATATCTGCAACTTTTCCTTCATTGGCAGATACGGACTGGCTCGCTGGTTCTCAAAGGACATCCGTCAGCTAAGGGCACTGACGGAGCTTTGTAGCCAGTTAGAAACTGTTGTCAGCGAGTTTGACGCAGCCTACGAGGTGAAACACGAGGGGGAACAGGTTGTTAAACTAGACATAGTCAATGATAAAGTTGTGATTCGTCCAACTATTGATCCGACCGATTCAGGAGATGTTAAGCGATTGAGAGACGGATATCATGGTTTGTACAAGGCTTGGCGCAAGTGGTTAAAGGCCACAGGCCACACAATCTCTGGTGACTGCTAGAAGGCACACTTCGGCAAACACCCGCCTGCTGACCACGCCGCGCTCTGCTCCCAGGTGTTTGGCTCGTCCCGATGGTTGTACCGCCCCCAAACTCGAGTGCGGCGGCAGGCTCTAGCGTTTGCAGACATACCGTTCAAAGACGACTGAGCACGATCCACAAAAAGGCTTTGTGCTAACCGCCCGGCTGGTGTTACTGTAACACTTCCCGACGCGAGCCGCTTGATGTGCCGACTATACCAACCGAGGTCTAAAAACTCCTTCTATAGAGCCACCCTCACCATTTTCCTGGGATTCTCCACCGGCTCACCAACCCAACCCTTCGCCCAAGCGCAATTAACAGGGCCGCAAATTGCGACCCTGGCTTGTTTAGCGTCTGGCTCGGTCATTCGGTCAAGGGAGTTACTTCCTATTGAAGCCGAGGTGCACGTGTGCTATACTATAATACAGATACAAATATAGTGAAACTTCGCCCAGCGCAGTCAAAAGTTGGCCTGTGGGCAATCTTCGAGAGATGCAAAGAGATTCTCGCCAAGCAGCCTGATAGAACGCCTATGGATACGACCACCTAGCGAGCCTGGCCGACTTTAGCCTGCCAGATCGTGGACGTGTAAGGTACTTGCTGTGGTTCCTCAGGGATGGCTGTTATAGGTATTCATCAAGTCCCTCAAGAACGTACCGTTGCTATCCATGTTTTATCTTTAAGATAATTTCGTATATTACCCCGTCAGAGACATCTAAGCGGAAGACTATTCCAGATAATCATATAGTTCGGCATGAGGAGAATCGATGCATACCGTATTCAGCTATATTATTCAGAAGCGTTTCTCGAAGGTAAACGAGGACGTGGCAACGGACGCTCTTTCATACGTTCTGGAATCAAGTGACGCCGCGCGACATGGTATGACAAAGCTTCTTCGGGGCATCATCCCCGATCTCCCGCTGCTCCGTTTCAAGACTCAGCAGACCGAGGGTGCAGTCCGCCCCGATATGTGGGGATTCGCTGACACTGAACCACGTGTTTTTGTTGAGAACAAGTTCTGGGCAGGACTGACGGACAACCAGCCGATTTCGTATCTGAAGCAACTCGCCGCCTATTCTCAGCCAACGGTTCTCCTTGTGGTTGCGCCAGCCGCCCGCGAGCAGACATTATGGCGGGAGTTGAGTCGGAGACTTCTCGACGCCGCGATTTCATTTTCAGAGGGTGATGCCACCGCCGGTATCGCTCGATCTGCCACCACCCAGCTTGGACCAGTCCTTGCGCTCACTTCATGGGAAAACATGTTGTCGGTTTTGGAACACGAGGCTGTTGATGATCCCCGTGCTAGAGCCGATCTTGTTCAATTACGAGCGCTATGCGACGCTGCAGACAACGACGCTTTTGCCCCTGTCTCCAATGTGGAATTATCAGATCAACGAACACCTGCATTCATTCTTCAGCTCAATTCCATTATCCAGGCAACCGTTGAATACGCTGTCACAGAAAACATTCTAAGCGTTAATGGACTTCGCCCGCAGGCATCTTGGGATCGAATCGGCCGATACGTCTGGGTATCAGACGATCGAGGTGCCGGCGGATGGTTCGGAATTCATTTTGGTTTCTGGAAGTCGCATGGGGCGACACCGTTGTGGCTTCTCTTCTCAGAAGGGGAATTCGGACGGGCACAGGATGTTCGCCAATTGATTGAGCCGTGGGCCGCCAAAAAGCGCATCTTGACTGCTACGAACGATCAGGATTTCGCGATAGCGCTCGAGATTCCAGTCGGCGAAGAAAAGGCACGTGTCATCCGATCCTTGGTAGATGACCTTAAGGCAATTGCCGCAGTACTTGGTACACTGCCGCCGAAGACTAAGACTATGGCGAGCGTGGAACAGGAAAGAGATGATGAAGTTCCCCAGTAACCTAAAGGCTTTTGTGACTGAGCAGAACTGGACGTTTGCCAAGACCTATGCGCTCACTTGGCCACACGAGTACATCGTTCGTGACCGCGTTGACGAAGATCTGTTCATTCAGCTTGTCCGGCATATCCGGACATACGGATACGAGGGGAACTTCTATCGGAAACGCATCACGTATTACGATGAAGATGGAATGGTCTATTGGACGATGGGAGCACCCATCGAGGAGACAATCATCGTAAACCGATGCAAGAAGGAACAGACCTACGAATATCGACTAAAACACGGCACACTCCCGGACTCCAAAAACGCGAATGCCGAACAAGGCGCTCCAGCGGACGCGGACAAGCCGCGCCGCTGAGCTTTATCGTTAGCCGCTCCCGCTTGACCGGGATGTCAATCTCTCTTAGCTTCACTCGGAGGTGGCCGCCGGGCTCTCTTGCACGAAGCTGAACATTTTCCTCTGCCGCAACTTCTGTACGCTGATTGGTGAAGCTGGGCGGCTGATATAAGAGTGTCTCCTCAGCAGAGATCAGGCTTCAAAGGTACGCAGCCTGGCCTGTATCTCCCGCAGGCAGGCCTCCGGCTCGGACTCGGCGGCGAAACGCAGGCCGCCGGCCGGGCCGGGCCGATCCCCGAAGGTCACCGGCAGCCAGCCATCATCGACGGGCAGGGCCAGGTCCACCATGTAGGCGATCCCTTCCTCGTCGATCCACCATTCCCGCTCAACTTGAATACCCATCTCCTTTAGTTTCACATATAGGTGGCCAACTGGGCTCTCCTGCTCAAAGAGGTCGTTGATTTCGAGCGCGTTCATAAAGCGGTCACCCGTGGTGAGGATGAAGGTAATGCGTCGCCAGCGGAGGCTGACGATGGGAGGCAGCTTGTGCTCCAGGGGGCCAAGTTGCAGCTTATAATACCATTGGCCGGCGCGGGGGTGGTCCGGCTCGGAGGGGATCAGGTCGCGGCGTGTGACCAGCTCGTGGCCTTGGATGGGCGCATAGTAGTGGATGGCCCACTTGTCATCCTTGAAAACTTTCGTGAAATAGAAGGCCAGCCACTCGAAGTGGGGCGAATCGGATGGGGCGTGTTTGGTGGGCAGCCGATACCAGCCCTCGTCTTGAACCAGGGCCCAGTCACGCTGGCTATTCATGATGGCTACCAGGACTCGGTCGTCGGGGTGCATGGTTGGTAGGTTGGTAGATTGGTAGGTTGGTAAACTGGTAGGTTGGTAGATTGGTAAATTGGTAGGTTGGTAGACAGTAGACCATCTGCCATTTTATCAATCTACCAGCCTATAACCTACCAATTTACCAACCTACCAATTTACCAATTTACCAATCTACCGGTTACTATTTCAACAGGCCGGTTCTCTCATTGAAGGCCTCGATCAAGGCGTCAATTTCCTCTATCTGGTTGTGGACCCCGGTCCAGTAGTCGGGTTTATACCACTGATCCTGAATCTCCTCGTAGGTCTTGCCCTGCTGTTCGACCCAGGTGTAGTATTTGAGATTGTGGATGCGTTTGCGGTCGTAGTAGGTCAACTCCTGGACGTAGTCGATGCTCTGGCCCAGCAGGTGTTGGTGGTAGGCGGCGACGGCATCGTGGGGAGTATAGTCACCTCGTTCCTGGGTCAGTTCGCGCAGGCGACTCTGGTACATCTCCATCGAGTCGGTCAGGACGGTTAACACGACGTCGTGTTCGCCGAGCTCGTAGTATTTGGCAAATTTGATGGAGGAGAGCAGGTTGGCCACGCCTGAGATGCCCAGCAAGGGCAATTGGGCCATGAAGTCATGGGGCACGCCCTGAGTTGCCAGGTATTCCTGTCCGGCAGGTTCATTGAAGAGGCGAATGAGGCTCATGGTGGCTTCATCGTCAATGGCCACCACCATGTCAGTGTTTTTGACGTTGTGGATCCAGGGAACGTGCTTGTCGCCGATGCCTTCGATGCGGTGGGCGCCGAAGCCGTTGATCAGCAGGGTCGGGCATTGCAGCGCCTCGCTGGCGGCAACTTTGCTGGTAGGGAAGAGTTGCTTCATGTAATCGCCACAGCCGATGGTGCCGGCCGAGCCAGTGGTCAGCACCACACCCCGGTAGGTATCGGTCGGGCGCATCTCGCGCTCCAACACCTCTTGCATGGCGTGGCCGGTGACATCGTAGTGCCAGAGGTGATTGCCAAACTCGTCAAACTGGTTGAAGATGACCAGGTCCTCGCCCGAACGACGCAGTTCCCAGCACTTGTCGAAGATCTCTTTGACGTTGCTTTCGGTGCCGGGGGTTTTGATCACTTCGCCGGCGATGGAAGCCAGCCAGTCAAAGCGTTCTTTGCTCATCCCCTCGGGCAAAATGGCGATGGACTCGCAAGCCAGCAGCGCCGAATCGTAAGCTCCACCGCGGCAGTAGTTACCGGTAGAGGGCCAGACTGCTTTTTGAGTGGTGGGATCGAATTGGCCGGTGACCAGACGCGGCACCAGGCAACCGAAGGCGGCGCCCACCTTGTGCGCACCGGTGGGAAACCATTTGCCCACTAACGCGATAATGCGCGTCTCAACGCCAGTGAGGGTTTCAGGAAACTCCAGGTAATTGACGCCATTGAAGCCACCCCCAGAGGGGAGCGGCTCGTTCTTCCAGGTGATACGGAAGAGGTTGAGGGAGGTAACGTCCCACAAGCCGATGTTTCTCAGCCGGGCCTGAATGGCATCAGGCACCAGACTGGGGTCCTTCTGCTGTTTGAAGGTAGGGATAATGATGTTGCGCTCTCGCGCTCGTTGCACCGCTCTGTTCAGTCGTTCTTCATCGATTGTCAAGTCAATCATTAGGAAACCTCAGATGTCAAATATGCGAACACCTGCCCCATCGCAGGTGCGGGTCAGCGAGTCAGCGCGTCCAAAGGCTGAACTCAGTTCAGCGGCTTGCCGATTTGCCGATTTGCTGATTCGCTGATTCGCTCATCAAAGCCTAACGCTTCGCGCACGATGTATAGCGGGCGACCTTTCACCTCGTCATAGATGCGACCCAGATATTCGCCGATGATGCCCAGGGTGATAAGTTGTATGCCACCTAAAAAGAGGACCGCCACCAATGTGGTCGCCTGGCCGTAAAAGGGAGCGGCCCCCATGAAGAGCCGGGCGTAGACAACGAGCAGCGCGGCCACCGCGCTGAGGCCGGCGATGGTGAAGCCCAGGTAAGTGGCAAGTTGCAGAGGGGCATAGCTGAAGCCGGTAATGGCATCCAGCGCGAATTTGAACATCTTGCGGAAGGGATAATGGGTCTCGCCGGCGAAGCGCTCCTCGCGCACGTAGTACACCCCGGCCTGCCGGAAGCCGACCCAGCTTGTCATGCCCCGGATGAAACGATGGCGCTCTCTCATTCCCTTGATGGCCTCGACAGCCTTGCGGTCCATCAAGCGGAAGTCCCCGGTGTCGAGGGGGATGTCGACATCGGTGATGCGATAAATGATACGGTAGAAGAGCTTGGCTGTGAACTCTTTGAACCAGGTCTCGCCTTTGCGCTGGGTGCGCACAGCGTAGACCACCTCGTACCCTTCTTTCCAGCGACCAATCATATCCAAAATAACTTCGGGCGGGTCTTGCAGGTCGGCGTCGATGATGACGACGGCGTCGCCTCGGGCGTAGTCCAGCCCGGCAGTGACAGCGATCTGGTGGCCAAAGTTGCGGGCGAAATCGACCATCTTGACCCGGGGGTCGGCGGCGTGCAATTCGCGCATGATTTCCGGCGTGCGGTCTCGACTGCCATCATTAACCAACACCAACTCCCACGGCTCGCCCGTTTGATCCATCACCTGGCGGATGCGCCGGTGAAGTTCGTGCAACACGCCTTCTTCGTTGAAACAGGGAGCAATGATAGAATAGCGAGGTCTTTGGTTCACGTTCAGTCTCCGTAATTACTCAGCCTACCCTTCCGGAGCACCCAATGGTCCCCTGTGCAGGGGACCATTGGGTGCTCCGGAAGGGTGAGCAGTTACCATTCTCCATTGCGTCTGCGCCGGTGTTGAGCCACAATCAGGAATGCGGCTCCCAGCGCTGTGCCGATGGTGTTGAATAATACGTCGTCCACATCAGTGGCACGACTGGGAATGGTCAATTGGATGAGTTCGATGCTAATGCTCAAAGCCGCACCTATGGCGACAGCCGTACCGAGGCGACGCCGGTATGGCAAGCCCCCCAGCACGCCGGCCAGCGAGAGACCGATGGGAAAGAAGACAACCACATTGCCCAATACATCAACCACGATGGAATAGACGGCATCGGTGATGTCAGAGCAATCGCTCAACAGACAGCGTACTGCCCACGCGTGATCGCGGAAGGGCACCAGGTTAATGGTATCGACCGTGGAGTCGGGGCGCAGGGTCATCCACAGTACCCAGCCTATCGCCAAAACCGCAGTGATAGTCCACTGGATTTGGGCGCGGGTGATAGATTTCAGCGATACGCCTCCCGACGGTGGCTGATGCGCAGAATGATTATCAGACGTTCATCGTCGTCAATTTCGTAGATGATGCGATAGTCCCCTACGCAGACACGCCACTCGTTTTCCCCGCCACGCAGTTTGATAGCACCAGGTGGGCGTGGTGTTTCCTCCAGCGACAACAAAGCTTCGTTGACGCGGCGTCGTATCTGGTCATCGAACTTACGACGCTGACGTTCAGCCCCTGGGCGCAGCAAAACCTGGTAACTCATCAGGGCAAGTCGCCGGTCTCGCGCAGCGCCTTACGCAGTGGGATGGACTCTCCCGGCTCTGCTCGCGCCTCTTCAGCCAGCAGATGGTCAATCGCATCTTGCAGGTAGCCAGGCAGGGACGCCCAGTCCACATAATCGGCCAGGAAACGTAAGAAGGCCTTATATTCATCGTAGCTGAGAATGACCTCCACCGTTTCCCCCCGGTCGTTGTGGACCATTTTAGGCGGGATGCGGAACGCTGCGATTGTCTCTTTGAGCCTCTTATCCATTTAGTCCTCTCTTCGCCCCTATACTCTCAACCACTTGCTTCAAATCCTCCAGATTGGGCTCAACGTTGTATGCCCGTGTGCCGATTTGTTCCACAGACTTCATAGCGCTGGTCACGTCCTTGAGCCCGTTGCCGGTGACTAGCACCACGACCCGCTCCTCGGGATGCACTAACCCCTCATCCACGGCCTTCAGCAGGCCGGCATAAGCGGCGGCGCCAGCCGGTTCGGCGAAGACGCCACAGCCACGCGCCAGGGCAGGGATGGCAGCCAGGATCTCTTCGTCACTGACCTGGAGGTACGCGCCGCCGGTCTCGCGCACGGCGGCCATGGCCTTGAGCCGGTCACGGGGCAGGCCAGCGCTGATGCTGTCAGCGAGGGTGTGGGCCTGGATGGGAGGCTTGGTCAGCACATCTTCAGCATTGGCCCAGGCCTGAGCCATGTAGGCCGAGCCGGTCGCCTGTACGCCCATCAGCCTGGGCATGCGGTCAATCCAACTCAAGACGAGCAAGTCTTTTAGTCCCTTATGTAGGCCACCGATGATACAGCCATCGCCCACGCTGACGAAGATGCGATCCGGGGCCTGCCAGCCGAGTTGCTCACAAATCTCGTAGCTGGCCGTCTTTTTGCCCTCGGTCATATAAGGATTATAGGCCGTGTTTCGATTGTACCATCCATATTCTTTGGCGGCAAGCAGACATAGCTCAAAGGCGTCGTCGTAGGTACCCTTGACCAGCATCACCGTGGAGCCAAAGACGAGCAACTGGGCGACTTTGGCCTGGGGAGCGCTCTCGGGCACAAAGATGACGTTGGGCTGATTGACGCTGGCGCACAGACCGGCCAGGGCAGCAGCCGCGTTGCCGGTGCTGGCGGTGGTGATGGTCTCGGCCCCTTTCTCTTGGGCCTTAACGACCGCGATGGCACTGGCCCGGTCCTTGAAGGACGCAGTCGGCTGGCGGCCGTCATCTTTGACCCACACATGTTGGAGGCCCAACTCGGCGGCCAGTCGATCAGCCCGGTAGAGTGGTGTCCAGCCAACGGCCAGGGGTGGGACTGGGGAATCGGGTCGCACGGGGAGCAGCGGCTTATAGCGCCAGATGGTGTAGTTGGTGCTATGCAGCAGGTCACCCTGGCTGATGCGCCGCCCGATCAGATCGTAATCGTATTGCACGTCGAGGATGCCGTCGTCGCCATGGTCGGGACAAACGTAATCCACCTGATCGGGAGGGTATTCCTTGCCGCAGATCAGACATTTCAGGCTGAGGATGTGGTCCATTATAATCCTTTCACCGAGGAAGCTTACCCAGCAGCCCCCAAACCCAACGGTGCATACGATGGCCAAAAGCTGTTGGCTCGGCAAACATGAGGATGCATTCGTTATGCACAACGTCGATGCCGTTCTGTTGGCAGAAACGAATCGCCGCCTCCGATTCGGCGCCTTGTTGCATCCAGACGCGACGGATCTTGGCCGCAGCCGCGTCCTGCACCACTTGCTCGGTTTCGGCCGGGGGAACGACAATCAGGACTCCATCCACCGGCTCTGGCAATGCCGTCAGGCTGGGGTAGCAACGGTCGCCCTCTATGCTGTCTGCGTTGGGGTTGATGGGGAACAATTGATAGCCTTTGGTCTTGAGTTCTCTGTAGGCCAAATTGCCGAACTTCTTCCCCCCGCGGGATACACCAACCACAGCCAATCTGTGTTGGGTCAGAAAAGCGTCGATTACGGCTATGGTCGTCATCTGATCGCCTCCTCACAAACAGGGTTGCAGTTTGTTGGCTACGTCGTTTCTGAGGCCTGCCGGTAAGCCTCTACCAATTTACGAAGCTGAGCAATGTGCTCGCGCTCGTGCTCCAACATGCGACGCACGACTTTGCGCGGGGTCCACTCTTCGCCTTCGTAGACGGTGCTACGAGCCCGTTCTTCCTCGGTGAGGGCACGCAGCCGCTCCAACGCCACGCCGCGGGCAGCAGCCAGCCGATACAGAGGTGCTCCGGGCCATTGTTTGAGCCGGTCCGTGTACCACAGGTCGGCCTCAGCCATATGACATAGGATTTCGTGGATGGTGGGCGTGTCGTCGTCAAGCTTCCACTTAAAAGCATCTTCCGGCAGATTTTTTGCCAGGTCCATCAACTCCTGGCGCGAGACGGCCATCCAGCGGAAAAGGGTCTCCATTTCGTTGGGATGTATGGCGTCATAGTCAGTGAGAAAGGTCGTAGTGTTGACCTCTTCAAATTCCAGGCGAACCTCCTCGCTGGCTTTGGGAACCGGCTCACCCACGTCACGCAGTAAGGAGAGATATTCTTCGATGGCAACGCGGATGTGCTCTTTGGCTTCTTCGACGGTCTTGCCGCGGGCTGATGCGCCGGGTAACGCTGGCACATGCGCTACCGGACCTTTGACCGTGATCGGGTCACCAACGGTTTCTATGTAGACCAGATATTTAACCATAGTTTGCCTCCATTGACGAGTGAGGGATCAGGGGATCAGGGAATCGGGACTCAGGGACTCAGGGAATCAGGTGTCAGGCAATCAGGTGTCAGGCAATTTGGAAACGGGTGTCTTCCTGATTCCCTGATTCTCTGCCCACGGTCCCCTGCACAGGGGAAGTCCCGATTCCCTGACCACTAACATCAATCGCGCGTGATGTGAGTCCCGGTTTCGCCACCCAGGGCTCGCGCGATGTTTTCAGGGTTGGTGATGATGGCCTCTCTGCCCCCCTGCTCCAGGAACCAGATGACAGCCTGGATCTTGGGGGCCATACTGCCTTTCTTGAAGTGGATGCCTTCTTCCAGATAACGCTTTGCCTCGGAAAGGGTCATGTGGTCCACCCACTTCTCATCAGGTGTGCCGAAGTTGAGGGCTACCTTCTCGACGGAGGTGCTGATGAGGAAGAGGCCGGCATTGATAGAGGTGGCCAGCAGGCCGGAAGCGAAATCTTTGTCTATGACGGCAGCGACACCTTTGAGGCATCCCTGGTCATCGGCGACTACCGGGATGCCGCCTCCACCGACGGTGATGACCACCACACCGACATCCAGGAGTCGCTTGACAGCATCCAATTCGACGACACGCTTGGGCAGGGGAGAAGGGACGACGCGCCGCCAGCCGCGCCCGGCGTCTTCCACCACGTTCCAACCTTCATCTGCCTGACGACGCAACGCGTCGGCCTCGTCCATGAAGGAGCCGATGGGTTTGGTAGGATTTTGCCAGGCGGGGTCGTCCCGATCGACCTCAACCTGGGTGACGACGGTGGCTATAGACTTCTGGATGCCCATATCCAGGAAGTGGTTGTATAGATTCTGTTGTAACGCGTAGCCGATGGCCCCCTGGGTGTCGGCGCCACATACATCCAGAGGCACTTCGTGTAACTCATGCCGGGCCAACTCGGAGCGGCGCAGGATAAAGCCCACCTGGGGACCATTGCCGTGGCCGATGGCCACATCCCAGCCAGCTTTGATCATCTGGGCGATGTGGTAGGCGGTTTCGCCAGCAGCCGCGTATTGATCTTCAACCGACTTGTGGTTTTTGTCTTTGATGAGTGAATTGCCGCCGATGGCGATGACGGCGAGGTGGCGGGTGTTTTGCTGATTTTCTGTCATATTAGCCTCCGCTTGGTTATGAGTTAGGGAGCAGGGAATCAGGACTCAGGGAATCAGGACTCAGGGAGTCAGGGATCAGGGAATCGGGAATCAGGGTATATTCTACAGGGTCTTCCTTAAGAACCTGGTGGCCGAATTCCTTTTTGCCTTGCTGCTGGCGACGAATGTAATCAATGTAGCCGTTGAGAGATTTTTGAGTTTCGGATTCGACGTTGCAGGCCCATTGGCATTGGACGACGTCAATGTGGCCCACTGTATGAGCGGCGATGAAAGCGCTGCGCGTCTCGCTCAGGGAACCTCGGGCTATGTAGAAGAAACGGAGTTTGTCCAGATAGTGGTAGCGGCCATAGCCTTCAGCGATGTTGAGCACGGTGCTCAGAGCCGCACGGCGTATTTGCGACGCCAGGTTGTATTTTTCGTAGTCAGGCAGATTCGCTGCGAGCTTGTAGGTCGCGTCCAGCAGTTTGAGCGCAAGCTGATAGCATTTGAGGTCTTCCAAGCCCTGTGCCCCACGAGTTTCCTGACTTTCTTTCAAGCTTTAGCTCCACATATCTTAGGGTTTGGGACTCAGGACTCAGGGAATCAGGACTCGGGGAATGAGGGTCTGATTCCTGATTTCCTGAGTCCTGAGTCCTGATTCCCCGACCACTACAAATTCCCCATCGTTAACGCCATGACCGCCTTCTGTACATGCAGCCGATTCTCGGCGACATCGTAGATGGCCGAACGGGGGCCGCTGGCGACTTCGTCGGTCACTTCGTTGCCTCGATCCACCGGCATGGGATGGGTGAAGATGGCGTTGTCGGTGCGGGCCATCTTGTCCGCATCGAGAGTCCAGCCGGTGATCTTCATGGCTTTTTCGATTTCGCCTTGCTTTTTGAATTCGCCGTCCTGGTAGGCATTGGGGCCCATCCAGTTGCGGGCATAGACGACGTGAGCGCCGTCCAGGCCCTTGATGGGATCGCTGGTCACCTCGAAGGCGGTCCCATTCTCCTCACAATTCTGGCGGGTCCACTCGATGACTTCGGGGTCGAGGTCGTAGCCTTCGGGGCGGGCCAGGGTGACGTGCATACCAAAGCGGCTGGCGATGAGCAGGGCTTCTTGCACGCTGCACCAACTGCGGGCCAGCGCGCCCTGGGCCCAGGTTAGCACGAATTTCTTGTCTTCCAATGCCTGATAGTCAGGGCGGCCGGGGCCTTCGCCGTACCACTCGGCCCAACCCATCACATCGGCCAGGCCCTGGAAGGGATGGAAGCGGTCATCGGCCATATTGAGGATGGGCACATTGGCCCAATGGGCGTATTCACGCAACAACTCAGTACCAGCACCGTAGTAGGGCACTTTGTCTTCCAGGATACGGATACCGATGCCAGCAGCGAAGCGGGCCATGACTTTAGCCGCGTCCTCGATAGTTTCTCCTGCCTGTTTCTCGGTCTTGAAACGGCCAGCCGAGGGGGTCATGAACTGCGAGTGTCCCCCCAATTCGGTCATCGCCGCTTCAAAGGAAATGCGGGTGCGAACCGAGGGGTTATAGAAGAACATGATGAAGGTTTTGTATTCCAGTAAGCGGGTGAATTCGGGAGATAAGCGGTCGCGCTTCATGCGGGCAGCCAGATCAAGGGCCACTTCCAGTTCCCACCTCTCCCACTCCTGGGTCGTGATCAGGTCTCGTGCGTAAAGGTCCATTGTTGTCCTACCTTTCGGGTTCGGGGGGCGGGGACTAATAGCGACCGCCCATGACCAGGGTCATGACGGCCTTCTGGGCGTGCAGGCGGTTCTCGGCTTCGTCGTAGACCGCCGACTTCCAGCCACGCTGGACGTCGGTGCGGTCAATCACGTCGTTGTTAACTTCCGAGCCCCGGTCGGCGGGGAGACAGTGCATGTAAATGGCCTCGTGGTCGGCGGTTTCCATCAACTCGGAGGTCATCTTCCAATTCTTGTATTGATCGTTGATTTGCTTGGCTTTGGCTTCGTCGTCTTGGCCCACGGGTGGTTTGAAGAAGACTTTGGGGGCCCAAGCCTTGGGATAGACGACGTGGGCGCCCTCGAAGGCGGACTCGAAGTCGTGGGTGATGGTGAAGCTGCTGTTGTTCATGGCGGCGTTGGCTTGGCAGGCAGCGATGACTTCCGGGTCGAGATCAAACTCAGGCGGGTGAGCCAAGACCGTGTCACAGCCCATCAGCGAAGCGGCGATGATGGCACTCTGGGGGACGGCGCGTGGCTTGTGGATGCTGGGAGAGTAGGCCCAGCTCATCACGAACTTGGTGCCTTTGAAAGCGCCGAACTTCTCCTTGACGGTCAACACGTCGGCCAGGGCCTGGAAGGGGTGATACTTGTCGTCTTCCATATTGAGGACAGGGATGTCTGACCAGCGGGCGAACTCGTGGATGAGTTCGTTAGCCCCTCCGTACACCCAATCTACCGGGTCGCCGTAGCAGCGGATGGCAATCGCGTCGCCCATGCGGCTGAGCACGCGGGCCACGTCGGAGACGCGCTCGGTGGAGTAAGCGACTTCTTTACCTTCCAGGGCAGGTGTATAGATCTTGCTGGGATCGAGGAAGTGGGCATGACCGCCAAGCTGAGTCATGCCGGCTTCGAAGCTGTTGCGGGTACGAAGACTCTGGTTGTAGAAAATCATAAAGAGGGTCTTGGCCCGCAGCAGGTGATCGTGATATTCGCCGGTGGCGAAGCGGCGCTTGAGATCGAGGGCCACGTCGAGGATGGTCTCGACTTCTTCTTTGCTCCAATCGAGCAGGGTGATAAAGTCTTTGCCTTTGAAACTGTCGGTTCTCATTTTTGAACTTTCTCCTTGAAGTTTGATTTGCGGTGTTACCCAGCAATATTTGCGCTAGGGCGAGAATTATGGAGCCGTGAAACGTGAAACGTAAAACGTGAAGGCGTGAAACGTAAAGCATAAAGATTTGCGGCTTGAGTTTCCGGTGCTTCACCTGTTTGCGTTTTACGTTTTACGCCTTTACGTTTCACGTTTTACGTTCCGCTGTACTCGTCTGACAACATGGAACTTGAAAAAGCCTGGTACGAAGTAGTTGCGCGAAAAGCTGATGACTTCGCCGGTGACGGTGTATAGCGTCTCTTCCAGCAGGAGTAAAACGGTGCCAGGTTGGACGTCGAGGTGTGCCGACTGATGCTGGTCGGCAAGGACGGGGAGGATGTCGGCGCGGGCGTGGGCCAGGGCGAGATCGCTTCGCTCCAACAGGTAATCGAGCACCGACCCCTGAAAGCCGGCTTGCATCTCTTGAGCACTGACGATGGAAGCAGGCAAGGCGTCCAACATATAGGCTACCGGCTGATCGGCGGCTACTTTGGCCCGGGTGACAACAGTCAACGGCGTACCTTTGGCTACTTCGAGCCGACGGGCCAGCTCATGGGTAGCCGGCTCCTCTTCAATTTGCAGGTCCCTGGTTTGGATGGCGATCCCCCGGCGGCGAAGGAGGGTGTCTATGCTCTCCAATGTCTCCAATCCGCTGTCAATTATCAGATGGGCGGGTTCGTTGACAAAGGTACCCACTCCCTGGCGCCGGGTAATCAACCCGCGCTCTTCGAAGGTGCGCATCGCTTCGCGCAGGGTGGAGCGGGAGATACCCAGTTGTTGAGCCAGTTCCGGTTCGGGAGGGAGTTGATCGCCGGGCTGGTAAGCCCCGTTTTCGAGCAGGGCAATGAGTGCTTCTTCGGCGCGGATGTAAAGAGGACGACTGTCGAGTCTCAGTTTGGTCCCTGTCGAGGAACCTGTCTCAGAATTAGGAGGAGTCACTGTTGATCACCAACGTGAGTAGCGTATTTGTCTGAGGTCTGACATTTGGATTATACCACATTTCAACGGGAAGTGTCAACTAAGTGGCCCTTGACAACGTGTGGATTTGTGATATAATCAACACAGAATGCTTTGCAATACAAAGCACAATGCATTACAAATTTCTTTACACCAGGTTGATGAGGGTTTATTATGTCCCAGAATATCAATCTAAAAGAGCTCGAGCGCAAAGCCTGGCGGTCTGTTTTCCAGGACGGCTTATGGGATATTTATCTGGGCCTGTTGCTGCTGGCAATGGCCATCGCCGCACTGCTCTCGGACGCCGGCATATCGGAAACGTGGCAGTATGCCGTATACATCGGGCTGATGGTTCTGGGCATGGTGATCTTGTGGGCTGGCAAGAAATTCATCACCGTGTCTCGCATGGGCCGCGTCAAATTCGGCCCGAAGCGCAAAGCCAAACTGAACGTGGTGCGGTTACTCTTAGCCATCTCCGTTCTCGTGGGAGTCGTGGTTTACCTCATCGCGCTGACTATTAAAGGGAACCCATCCGGTTGGTTAAACATGAAATTCATGTTCCCGGCCATCTGGATGGTGAATGTGCTGGTTCTCTTCAGCTTGGGTGCCTACTTGCTGGACTTCAAGCGCCTATACTTGATCGGCGTGATGTATGCCTTGCCGGTGCCCGTGGACATGATGTTGAAAGAGTTCGCGCATCTCAGGCTCGCCTTCGTCGCCTTTGGTGTCCCGGCGGCGGTAATCCTGATCATAGGACTGGTGGTGTTCGTCCGCTTCGTGCGCGATTACCCGCGAGCGGCGGAGGAGACTCCACCTGCAGAGAGGGCGTTCCGTGGCAAGTGCTAACACCGGCAGTCAGAATCTGCTGCCCCTGGCGGACATTGACCGCTTAATCCACGAACCGGCCCGGTTGATGATCCTGTCCCTGCTGTACGTCGTCGAGAGCGCGGACTTCATCTTCCTGATGCGCCAGACGGGGCTGACGTGGGGCAACCTGTCCTCGCATATGAGCAAGCTGGAAGAAGCGGGCTATATCGAGGTCGAGAAGGAATTCAGGGGCAAGAAGCCGCATACGATGCTCCATCTCACCGATCAGGGCCGGGCTGCTTTCCGGGAATACCGGCAGCGCATGAAGCGGGTTCTGGACGACCTGCCTGATTGAGGGCTGAACACCCAAAACTTTCATGGCTCAATATCAGCGACGGACTCCACGATGTGGGTGGGCTGGTAGGGATAGCGGGCCACGTCTTCGCGGCGGGTGACACCGGTCAGCACCAGGATGGTCTCCATGCCACTTTCGACGCCGGCGATGATGTCGGTATCCATACGATCGCCAACCATCACCGTGTTTTCGGAGTGGACATCCAGATAGTTGAGGGCGGTGCGCATCATGAGCGGGTTAGGTTTGCCGACGAAGAAAGGGCTGACGCCGCTGGCCTTTTCGATGAGGGCGGCCAGCGCACCGCAGGCGGGCACCACTCCCCCCTCCGATGGGCCGGACGGGTCGGGGTTGGTGGCAATAAAGCGCGCGCCACGAGCGATCAAGCGGATGGCCTTGGTGATGAGCGGCAGGTTGTAGCTGGCGGTCTCGCCCAAGACCACGTAATCCGGGTCGTGATCGGTGATGACGTAGCCGGCGCTGTGGATGGCTTCGGTCAGCCCACTCTCGCCGATGACGAAGGCAGTGCCCCTGGGCCGCTGCGAACCCAAAAAGCGGGCGGTGGCCATGGCCGAAGTGAAAATACGCTCGGGCGGGATGTCGAGGCCGATGGTACGCAAGCGATGCGCCAGGTCAAGGGGGGTGTACATAGGGTTATTGGTCAGCACCAGGTATTCGGCGCCCCGTGCTTTGAGGCGTTGGAGGAACTGGTCAGCGCCGGGGATGATGGTCTGCCCACTGACGAGCACACCATCCATATCGGTTATGTAGTTCTTGGTCGCTTCCATTGGTTGGCTATTCTCCCCACGCGGTCAGCACTTCTTTGTGCCCTGCCTTTATAGCACGCAGCAGGGCGTCTTGATCCACCGGTAGGCTCATCACCCGCACGCCGACCGCGTTGTAGATGGCATTGATGATGGCCGGGCTGGTGGGAATACTAGGCAGTTCGCCCACGCCTTTGGCCCCGTAGGGACCGTCCTGGGTTTCGTGCTCCACGATGAAGGAAACGATCTGGGGCGAATGCTTGATGCCGGGTATCTTGTAGCGGGCCAGGACGTTGGTCCAGGGGAAGCCGTTCTCCACGACGTAGTGTTCGGTGAGGGCGTTGCCCATGCCCATGACGATGCCGCCTTCGATCTGACCTTGCAAGGTTTGGGGGTTGATGGCCCGGCCTACATCATGAGCGCCGACCATTTTGAGCACGCGGACCTGGCCGGTTTCGATGTCCACTTCGACCAGCGCGGCCTGCACGCCAAAACTGAAGGCCACATGCATATCGCCGCCGGTGCCCAGCGGCTGGGTCTTGGGGGCCCAATATTCAAAGGAGAGCCGGGTGGGATGCCCCTCTTCCTGCGCCCAGCGGATGGCCTCTTCAACGCCAACGACTTTGCCGTCAGCCCGAATCTGGCCATTGGCGAAAACAAGCTGGTCGGGAGGCAATTCCAGGTGCTCGGAGGCGACGCCGGCCAGCATGTCGCGCATGGCGCGCGCCGCGTGGCGGGCAGCATTGCCGCTGACATAAGTCTGGCGGCTGGCGGTAGTAGGGCCGCCGTCGGGGGTCAAGTCGGTGTCGGAGAGGAGGACGCGCACCCGGTCGTAGGGCAAGCCCAGTTCCTCGGCGGTCACCTGGGCCAAAACGGCGGGCAACCCCTGCCCCATCTCGGCGGAGGAGGTACGGACTTCGGCCATCGCCCCCTGGAGTTGATCGACCCAGACCTCGACTTCAGCTTCTGCTTTGTCGGGCGCGCCACCACCTAACCCTGTGTTCTTATAGGCGGCGGCGAC
The DNA here is from genome assembly GCA_024643945.1 of Anaerolineales bacterium. The sequence continues at coordinate 976 of JAHELX010000020.1, read as the reverse complement.
CCCCCAGGCGCACACCCTGGATAGAGATTGGAGATTGGAGCTTGGGGTGAAAGGGAAATGGAAGGATGGAAGGGTGGAAGGATAGGGGGATGGAGGGATGGGGGAATCAGGGGATTGGGGAATCGGGGAATCAGGGAATCGGGGAATCAGGGAATCAGGAGATGGGAAAGTGGTTGTTACCTGATCCCTGCTTTCCTGATTCCCTGATTCCTGAGTCCTGATTCCCTGATTTCCTGAGTCCCTGATGGCTGATTCCACTTTATCCAGACATTCCAAGAGCCCCACGCTTTCGCGCAAGAGCTGGCCGGTGCAGGTGATGGAGCCGACCTGCAGGGCGTTGATCCGGCGGAGCTGAATGGGATCCAGCCCTAACTCGTGGGCCAGGATGTCCATGTTGCTCTCGACGGCGAAGGCGGATTGGGTGACGCCGAAACCGCGGAAGGCGCCGCTGGGGGGATTGTTGGTGTACATGGCGTAGCAGTCTATCTTGACGTGAGGCACGTCGTAGGGACCGGAGGCGTGGGTGGTGGCGCGGGTCATCACCTTTTCGCCCAGGCTGGCGTAGGCGCCGGTGTCACCATAGAGCTCGGCTTCAACGGCGGTCAGGCGGCCGTCTTTTTTGGCGCCGGTCTTGACCCGGATGAGGGTGGCGTGGCGCTTGGGATGAACCAGCAAGGACTCGGCCCGGGTGTAGAGCATCTTCACCGGCCGGCCGGTGGATTGAGCCAGCAGCGCCACGTGGATCTGGCCCATGACGTCTTCCTTGCCGCCGAAGCCGCCTCCGATCAGAGTCCCGACTACGCGCACTTCACCCGGTTCCAGCCCCAGGCTGGCGGCGATTTGATTCCGGTCGGAGTAGGGAATCTGGCTGCCGACGTAGACAGTCAGCTTGTAGTGGATGGCAGTGATGCCGCTCCCTGCCTCGGGGTCCACCTGGCCAGCAAATTGCGACGGGTCGTAGCCGGCGGGCACGCCG
>JAHELX010000368.1 GCA_024643945.1 Anaerolineales bacterium | reverse complement strand
ACATCCCCGGCCCAGGGCAGTGGGTCCAGCCCATAATGTTGGATGATGCCGTACAGTCCCACCGGCAGGCTGGCGAGAATCACCGTGGTCACCAACCGGTCAACCTGCGCCCGGGTACGCAGGTGAGTCGCCATTAGGGCAAAGATGACGATGTAAGAAAGAGCTGTGTACGTTCCCTGTAAGCGCTGATACGATCCCCACAAGGAAACTTTGGGGCTGATCGAGAAGATTGTGCTCACGATGTAAGCAAATACCAACAGCAACGTCGGCAGAAACAGGGGGGCGTCCAACAATTTGCGGGCACCGCGCCGCATGTCAATAATAGACGCCCCATCCGTTGTTTCGCCGCTGCCACCCGACCCAACTCGTCCGAATCCGACCTCAGCCACCTTGATCAGCCACGCCAGGGCCATCACCAGTGCAATTGAGCGCATCAAGGTGAGTTTGTCCGGTTCAAAGGTCCGGGCTGAGTAGATGTTGAAGAAGACCGGCACCAGGATAAGTACTGCCAACCAGCCAGCTTCGATGACCTTCTCACACAAGAGGCTTAATTTGGTTTGCATCGAATGTCCTCAAACTTACCACGTCACCCTGCAGTTCTCTGCTCGCGGAACCAATCTACGGTGCGCAACAGGCCCTCCTCCAGGCGGATTTCCGCCTGGAAGCCCAACAAATCACGCGCCCGGCGCGTATCAGGGACCCGCCGACGCGTTTCCTCGAAGCGAGCTCCGTAAGCCTGTGTGTAGGGAACGTGTTCGATTTCGACTTCTGGATTCACGGCATCTCGCACCGCCTGAGCCAGCTCCAGGATCGAGGTCTCGCGGCTGTTGCCGATGTTGAAAGCCATCCCCTCAGCCTGTGACAGGCTGCCTACCAGCAACGTGCCCCGAATCGTGTCGTCAATGTAAGTGAAACAACGAGTCTGATGCCCATCGTCAAAGACGGTGATAGGCTGTCCATCGAGCGCCTGGTTGATAAAGCGAGCCACCACACTGCCGTAGCCATTCGGGGCCAACCGGGGACCATATGAATTGAAATAGCGTACAATGCTAACCGGCAGGCCCCGCCCGTGGTAGATAAAAGTCAGGTGCTCGTCAATCGCCTTGCCCAGGGCATAGGACCAACGGCCAACTGCCGTCGGCCCCAAAATGCTGTCGTCTTCTTCGGCCAGCGGCACCCGCTCAGACTTGCCGTATACTTCAGAACTGGAAGCGATGACAGTCTTGACCCAATATTTGTAGGCCATTTCCAGCACAATTTCAGTGCCACGCACGTTGGTCAGGATGCCTTGCAACGGGTTTTCGATAACGTGCTTAACCCCAACAACGGCCGCCAGATGGTAAATCATGTCCACCTGGCGCGCCAGACTCTCCATTGTCTCAAGATGGAGAATAGTATCATTGATGAAGGTGAATCGTTTGTGACCCAGGTGATGGCGGATATTGTCAATCTTCCCGGTGAACAGATTGTCAATGACAGAAACGTGATGTCCTTCAGCCATCAGCGCGTCCACCAGGTTTGATCCAATATACCCGGCGCCGCCAGTTACCAAGATATTCATAGCCACCTATCTTACATCAGGCCGTAGTTTTAATCAACTTGGCGTTGCATTGTCTCTGATACTCTTCCTACAACGTCTTGCAAAAGCTGCACCAACTGCTGCGCCTGAGCCTCTCGTGAATAGCAGGCCACCACGGCACGCCTTCCATTCTGACCATACCTGGCGCACAGTTCGGGATCATCGCGCAAACGCAATACGGCCGCAGCCAATGCAGATGGACGTTCAGGAGGAACCACAATGCCTGCGTCGGCTTCGTACAACACCTGGCAAGCCTCACCCTCAGCACCCAGAAGAACCGGACGCTGACATGCCATCGCATCGAACATCTTGCTTGGCAGGGCACCTAACAGCCGTTTCCTGGTTAGAGTAACTAACGCCACATCACCAGCACTGAGATAGCCAGGAATAGTATCGCGCGGCTGCGCCGGTAAGAATGTAACATTGGCCAATCCCAAATCTTCTGCCTGCTCTTGAAGCACCCCTTTGACCGGCCCATCACCAATATACAGAAAATGGACTCGCGGCTCCGTCGTTGCCAGTTGTTTCGCAGCTTCCAATGATGCGCCCAACCCCTGCGCAATGCCCAACAGCCCGGCATAGACAACCACAAAATTATCTTCTAATCCCAACACATTGCGCAAATGCTGTCGAGCAAAGGGATCGAAACGAAACAACTCTGTATTTGCGCCATTACGTATAACAGCAATTTTGGTCGCCTCAAGGCCACGCCTCAATAAGTACTCGACCATCTCTTGCGCCGTAACAACAGTCTTCCGTGCCCTCCGATAGCAAGCCCCTTCCAGCCAATAAGCCCAGCGGATAACGTGCGGATTACTTAGCTCACCCAACGCGACGGCAGACTCTGGCCATAAATCGCGTACCTCAAAAACCAGTGGGATACGCCGCATATAGCTAATTATTAGCGCTGCCGCTCCCACAAATAAAGGAGGAGAAGTAGTATAGATCACGTCGTACCGCTCCCGCACCAGGAAGAGCCCAGTTAATACGGCCATAAACATATAGCTGACGTAAAAAATTACCCGGCTGCGAAAAGTTTTGACTGGCGAGGCCTTTACCCAAACGCGAATTACATCAATACCATCCAGGCCGGCCCGTTCGTAGAGTTTACCCTGGTATTCGGGCGGGATAATCCCGCTGGGATGATTGGGCACCTCGGCGATCATGGTGACGTGATGGCCAGCGCGCACCAACCCCCGGGCCATCTCATAAGCCCGGGTCTGGGTGGCCCCGACTTCGGGAGGGAAATACTGAGAGAAATAGAGAATCCGCATCGGCCTATCCCAGTTGCTCTCGTAAAATCGCTACGATGCGCTCCGCAGCGTGACCATCCCAAAGCTCTGGCACGCACCCAGCCTGGCTGTGTCCAGCCAACACATTCTGTGCAGCAGCGACAATGCGTGCAGGGTCAGTGCCTACCAATACATTGGTCCCCTGGGTAATCGTGCTGGGACGCTCAGTGTTCTCGCGCAGGGTCAGGCAAGGCACCCCCAGAATAGTGGTTTCCTCCTGGATGCCGCCCGAGTCAGTGAGTACCAATTGAGCATGCATCATCAGGTCCAGAAATTCCAGGTAACCTAATGGCTCTACGATCCGCAGGTTTAACGCGGCTGCCAACAGCTCTGCAAACCCGAACTCGCCGATCCGTCCCAGGGTACGGGGGTGGGCCGGGAAAAGAATGGGCACGTCACGTTGTATGACCGTTAGAGCTTCGAGAATACCCGAGAAGACTTCCGGTATGTCCACGTTGGAGGGACGGTGTAGAGTCAGCAAAGCGTAATGACCAGCTTCCAGCCCGAAGCGTTCCGGCGTGCCGAGTTGTTCTGCGTGAGCGCGATGTTTGTTCAATGTATCAATCATCACGTTGCCTACGAAAAACACCTTTTCCGGCGGAATACCCTCCCGCAACAGATTCTTATTGGCGTCCCGAGAGGTAGTGAACAAGAAATCAGACAAAGCATCGGTTACGATGCGATTGATTTCTTCAGGCATTTGGCGATCAAAGCTACGCAGCCCCGCCTCGACGTGGGCCACCGGCACCCAGAGCTTGGCAGCGGTGACAGTACAGGCCAATGTTGAGTTGACATCGCCCACCACGACGACCACATCCGGCTTGCACTCACGCAATACATCCTCGAAGGCAATCATCACACGCGCGGTCTGTTCGGCGTGAGTGCCAGAACCAACACCCAGGTAGACGTCGGGCCGGGAGATGCCCAGTTCGTCGAAGAAAACCTGGGACATTTTTTCGTCATAGTGCTGACCGGTGTGAACTAACATCTGACTGATGTTAGGATGGCGCTGCATCTCTTCAACCAGCGGTGCGATTTTCATCAGGTTGGGGCGAGCGCCGACGACATTCAAAACGTGCATTACACAATCGTTTGTCTCTATTTCTGTTTGTCACCTTTCAAAATGTCTTCATAAATGTGTATCATCTGCTTTACATTATCATCCCAATTATAAAGTTTTTTGACTCTTTCTCTCCCAGCCTTACCCATTCTCACCCACAAATCCTTATCCAAAATAAGTCTTTCAATCGCTTCAGCAGCCTTTTCAGAATTCCTCGGCGGTACAATGAGCCCAGTTACACCATCTTCTACCACTTCGGGTAGTCCCCCCACATTTGAAACAACAACAGGTTTTTCGCATGCAGAAGCCTCGATAATGGCCACCCCAAAGCTTTCACTGTCAAGTACAGATAGAGATACAAAGATCGATAGCATATTGTGGTAAATGGAAACCTGATCATAACTCACACGCCCCGTGAAAATGACGCAGTGCTCTACATTAAGCTCTTTGACTAAATCTTTCAAATACTCCTCTTGAGACCCACTACCAATAATTAGAAGTCTAAGAGGTAAATCTCGGTGTCTGTCTTTTAGGATCTTAAAGGCTCTTATCATGTATTCTATGCCGTATTTTTTTTCTAACGCCTTGACAGTCCCTATCACGACATCATTTTCATCGAACAAGCTGTGAACTTGCTGAGGCTTAAAGAGATCAATATCTATTCCAAAGGGTGTAACTTCTACCTTCTTATGAGTATATTTGTTGACTTCTCTGGCCATAATATGGCTGGTAGAAAGAATTCTATCTGCCTGTTTCAGGTTATAGTTCACCAAAGCTTTGTGCAAACATGATTTCCGTGGGAAATCAAAAATATCGGCCCCCCAAACTGACAAGACATAGGGATGAAATCCAGATAATGCCCCGAGAAGTCCATAACTTGTTGCAAAATGAGCGTGGACGATATCAGGCCTAAACTCTTGAATAATCTCTTTTACCTTAGGTAATGCCTTCAAGTATCTTAGTTTTGAAAGACTTCCCAGTTCGGCTCTGACGATTGAGTTGTCAAACCCAAGCGTATGAAGTTGGATGCTCGGATAGTTTTCGTAAATAGACTTATCAAAATTCGATAATCCACAAACACAAATTTCCAGACCACTCTCGGCTAATGATCTGGCCCATTTTATGCTATGCGACAAATTAGGGTCTGCCAGCAGTAAGACTTTCAGGCTCATCATGCCCCAATCTTCTGATCCAATTATGACTTCATTCTGCATCGCCTGTACAGAGTCAACATGGGTCTCGCCAGTTGGCGAATCACCTTATTGGTGTATATAGGGTAATAAAGTATCCCCTTGACACTGGCACGCAGTTGACGTAGAACTCGACCATGATCTAGAACTGCTGTGACTCGTTCATCTTCGACAGTGGAAACGTCCGGACGAAAGCCCATATCGAGTAATTCCTGATCAAAACCCTCGATGAACTTTTTGTACGTATACTGCCCGGACTCGATCAAATCGTGGTAAGCGTTCTCGCTCAGCTCACGCCGCAAGCCTTGGTCTTTGAACAAACAAATGACATCTTCAAAGTTCGAAAAGTCCTTCTTCAGTGGAATATAATGAACCATTGGCTGCATGATCTCAGAATACTTTCCCTCAAACAAGATTTGGCACGTGCGTAAGGCAGCCGCCTCAAAGTAACGCGGGCTGATTGTGCGATATGGAATGTTGTCTTCCCATGAACGCAAGACCCGCTCTGATATTTCCTCAAAGCTCAGCTTTGGATTCAGAACGAGCAGCCGTTCACATTCGGTGCGCACTACATCTTCAACATCTAAGATAGAGACCCCCGCTTCCACCCCTAGGACGGCCCGGCAGTTCGCTATGAACTCATACCAGGCGCGCCCATAGATCCGTTTGCTTTCCTCGGTTTCAATATCAAGTTTAAGGCCCAAACCACTCGCCCGCTGGCTGACACCACTGGCGATCTCGATTTTTTCCTGAGCTCCCTTACCCATGTAGTACGATAATCGCCGGCCTCGGTAGCCAATATCAATCTGGCGCTCAGTATCTGGCTTAGTCAACTCTCTAGCAAGCGCCAGGAGTTCATTGCTGACATAACCAGGAAGAGTATACACTATTTTAGGAACCGCGGTGTACTTCTGATAAACCTCTTTAAAATACGCTGGCTCAAGTAGTGTGTATACGCAGTCTATTTTGTGATAATTGATGAAAGCAAAGCGCTTTTGGCAGTACCGATATTCATCCTGGAAAAAAGCGATCTTATAACTGGCGGCGCTGTGCGCTAGGTAGTCCAAGAATTTCTCGTCAAGGTAGTAACGCCCCGTGCCAAAGAGCGAATAGTGCAGCACGACAGTCCGAAACTGCAGCTCATGCAATCCTTCTGGAAATCCCAATTCTGTATTGACACTCCAGACC
>JAHELX010000367.1 GCA_024643945.1 Anaerolineales bacterium | reverse complement strand
ACCGCCAACGCCAACAATAGCACCACCTACACCGACACAACTACCGCCAACGCCGGTTCCCCAAGCGAGGATCCTCCAGGTCACCAGTACCGCCGACAATGGCCCTGGCACCCTGCGCCAGGCTTTGCTAGACGCAAGGCGCGCTGACGTTATAACTTTCGATCCATCTGTTTTTCCGCCCGATGCTCCGGTCACCATAACCCTCTCCAGCGGTCTTCCGGAACTCAACCAGGGTAACCTGACGATTGACGCCAGCAACGCTGGGGTGATCCTGGATGGGAGAAAGATTACCACGCCCCAGTCCATGCATGGCCTTTCCATCCCATCTAACAACAATACCATCCGCGGTTTGCAGATCGTCGGCTTTTCCGATGCAGGTATTGCCCTGCACAGCGGTGCAAAATACAACGTCATCGGCGGCGACCGGGGTGCCGGCAGCGGGCCTTTGGGGCAAGGCAACCTGTTGAGCGGCAACGGCAACTTTGGCGTCGGATTATGGGGGGAGGGCACATCTCATAACACCATCCACGGCAACTACATCGGCATCAACCTGGATGGTACGTCGACGTGGGGACATCCCCGTGACGGCATCCACTCGAACGGTGCCAACCATAACCTGATTACCGGCAACGTGATTGGCGGTAATGATTCGGGGGTGTACTTATGCTGTGTAGAGGATGGCAGGAATACTGTCACATCTAATATCATTGGCACTGACGTCAGCGGGACCAACCACCTGGGTAACAATCTCGCCGGCGTTCTCATTGACCGCACCAGTTACAACGTGATCGGCCCTGGTAATATCATCGCGCACAACATGGGTCAGGGAATCATGTTTTGGGAGGATACCCCCTACAATACAGTCACTCAGAACAGCATCCACGACAACGGCGAGCTAGGAATTAACCTGGACAGTGACCGCAGTGATAGGTTAGCACCCCCGCTCATCTTCGAGTTCGACCTGCAGACTGGCAATCTGGCAGGCTGCGCCTGCGCGAACTGCACAGTGGAGATCTTCTCCGATAACAGTGATGAAGGAGCAATCTACGAAGGTCAAGTGGTATCCGATAGCAGCGGCGTCTTTACTTTCAGCAAGGGTGGCGCCTTCACCGGCCCCTACCTGACTGCTACTGCTTCCGACCCGAATGGCAATACCAGCGAATTCTCAGTGCCTACATCCGGCCCAGGCAGGTCTATAACTATTCAAGAGGGAAACCCTCTACCAAAAATCAGGCTGGAGACCAGGCCATCTAGCGAACTTGCCGATAACCGAATAGGAAGTTCTTATGCCGGCGGCGGCTTGTGGCGGGACGTCAACAATTTAGACAGCACGCTGAACGAAATCACCAATCTCGGCGTAAAACGTGTGGATACATCCTTATACGAGATCGAACCCCCAATTGATTGGAGCGTGTCGGAATATGATATTCCTCCGGCGTTCGACCACTTTATCGATGGCCTGGCCGAAAATGGAGTGGCTGTCAACTACATACTCCACTTTTGGGACAAAGCCGGTCATGCTAATGGGAAGGAGCTCTCTACCCCACGATTCAAGACCGCGGAGCAAGTCCAGGATTTTTTGGATTACGTACGCTTTGTCGTGGGTCATTTTAAAGGTCGCGTCCAATACTACACGATATGGAGTGAACCGGATAATTGTGGCCCTCCTCAAATCAAATGTATTGAGCCGAACGATTACATTGATCTTGCCAGGCAAACCATCCCCGTAATTCGCCAGGAGGACCCCCAGGCGAAGGTTGTGTTAGCCCCGAACGTTCTCTTTTTCGCTCGTGACTATCTATTCGCGCTCCTCAATTCAGATGTGATGCCACTATTCGACGTGGTTTCCTGGCACCCCATGTATGACGCGGCTCCCGACATCGAGTTTTTCGGAGACTATTACTACGAATACCCTTCAATTATTCAAGAAATCAAGAAAACAGCCTCTACCCATGGATTCCAGGGAGAGTATTGGGGAACAGAATTAACCTGGTGTTCGGAAGAGTTTCCGTCGTGTCATCCCTCTGATCAACCCTGGGGGATTCAAAAAACAGACATACAATCAGCCAAGTATTATGCCCGCGGGATCGTCATGCAGCTCGGCATGGATGTGGGTGTAGGGATCGGTGGGTTTCAACCCACTGCAGCCTGGTCTTACCCGACACTACGTCATCTCAATACAGTCATAGCCGGAACCAGGCCTACCAGTCTCACGCTGAAGATCGAGAGTGAAGCCTCTAATATCATGAGCTATGGGTTTATCTTGCCCAATGGCGACAAGTTGTTCGCTTTGTGGACCAATGGTGCAGCCGTTGAGGATGACCCCGGCATTAACACTACCCTCACCTTCCCGGGCTTATCCGCCCGAAAAGTAGTAGGATTAGACGTGCTCAATGGCTTCGAGCAGGAACTGATCACCGAGACCGAAAACGGCAACCTGGTCATCCGTAACCTGCTCGTCAAGGACTACCCGATCATCGTCCGTCTCACTGATTGAAGATTGCTCTTGATGAATCGGCAAGTAGGTGCCCAAGCGCAATTAACAGGGGGCCATCTGGTTCCCTGGCTTTTTCAACGTTTTCGGTGAGAGAAAAGAAGAGAAGACCATGACCATAGAAAAGAATGCTTCATTAGGCGTGAACTTTCTCGACATGCAAGCCCATGTCGGCATCACCAAACACAATGGTGGGATTGAAGCGACCAACGAGCTCCTGTCGCTCTGCCACATCCAGGATGCTCGCGAAGTCTTGAATGTAGGCTGTGGGATTGGCGTCGGACCCGCCTACATTGCCAGGAAGTACAATTGTCGTGTGGTGGGCGTGGACATTTCGGAGAAGATGATCGAGTGGTCACGACGACGCGCGAGAGAGGAGCGGGTCGAGACCAGGGTCGAGTTCCGGACTGCCGACGTACTGGATCTACCCTTCGAAGCGGATCGGTTCGATGTCGTCATCTGCGAATCTGTGCTGATATTCGTAGAAGACAAGGCGCGGGCGATTCGGGAATGCGTGCGGGTGACAAAGCCAGGCGGCTACGTTGGGCTGAACGAGGGCTTGTGGACTAAGCAGCCGTCTCCTGAGATGGTGGCGCGGGTTAAGGCTGCCATCGGTCCTTTTATCCCGGCCAACGAGGCCTGGCAGGCGCTTTGGGAGGCATCCGGGTTACAGGAGCGGGTGGTGAAAATCTGCCAGGTTGACGCCCGCACGGAAGTCAAGAGCCGAATACAGTGGATCGGGTGGCGGTGGCTTCTGGGAGCCTGGGGCCGGGCGCTGCGTCTGTACATCACAAATCCGGCAGTCAGGCAGTCCATCCAGGAGATGTTCGATGTGCCATCGGAAGTGTTTCAGTACGCGGGATATGGGCTGTTCGCCGGCAAGAAGTAGGAGCCAGGACACAATCGAAGCTCAGTCACAGAGCTTCCCAAGTGCTTTGAAAAATCGCGCACGCCTGACATTGCATCCAGCCGGCGCCCTTACGCGCCTTTTTGCCAATGTTCTTCGTCTAGATGATCCCTACCTCACCAAACTCGGGGAACCCGCCCCAGTAAAGTCCCCAGCCGATGTAGAGCAGCAAGGCTATCACGCAAGCCACGAAGAAGAAGGCCAGCACCGGCTGCTGCCCGAACTTCTTGCGCCCCCAGACCAGGCCGAAGAGGGTCACCAGGAAGGCAAAGGGCAAACCCATCAGCACCGTTTGACCTTCGTTGGTGATGACAAAGAGGGTGAAACCATAGATAACTCCACCCAGGATGGTCGGCCACCAGGCTGTGACCAACCCCGCGGGATGGCGCCATTCCCGGTAAATAAGCAGCGCCGCCAGGCCCAGCACCCCGATGTGCCACAGGTAATGGCCCAAGAGCTCATCGTAGAAATAGGTGAGGCGGAAGATGTCACTCCCCATCACATCGATCAGGCGATTGCGGGAGAGGATTTCTGTCAGGTTACTGATGGAGTTGGCCGCCAGGTGCATACCATGACCTTCCACCCAAAAGGCCGACAGCCCCAGGAAGGCAATGTTTTCAATCAGGCCAGGCGCCTGACTGGTCGCGTACTTGAATAAGAGCCAGTAAATAGGGATCAGCACCAGGGGAGTCAGGAGGTCGAATCCGTCCTGATAACTCATCAAGGGATAAAGGGGGAACGGGATTCTGAGGAATATCAGCAGGATAAAGAAAACCAGCGACAGGAGCGCAAATACCAGGACCCAAAGGGATATTCGCTTCATTTTTCGCCTCCATGGACACAACCGATGCCATAAAATATCCGTCGAGACGTGGTCATTCACCGGCGATGACCTCTAAAGTCAAGGCTTTATCCAAAGGGGAGCCCCCGGCCCAACCGCCGGGGGGCGGGGCTTTCATGGGTAGGTTTTTCGGATGGCGGGTGTGCGTGCTGCCCCGGACCGCCCGGAAATCAATTTCCGGGCTAAAAAGCAGCGCCGGATCAATCCGGCTCCAGCACATCTTAGCCCCATTTATGGGGCGCTGCTCTGTAGCTCGGCGAATTCATCGCCGAGCGGGTCTCCAAAGCGAGTTGCCTTGCAGGATGGCAAAAAAACCTACCCATGAAAGGGGGGGCGGGGGGGGACCGCGGGTAGCCGGGAGGGAATGCATGGTCTGCCCCGGAGCGGGCTTTCCCCTGTGCAGCCCCGTGGGGGGGCTTTCCCCTGTGCAGCCCCGTGGGGGGGCTTCGCTCGGGACCATTGGGCGCTCGGGACCATTGGGCGCTCGGGAACGAAGGGTGCCAGGGTCAAACATGGCTTCCGTGCGGTGACTGGCTGTGCATCGCCCTTACTGCCGTAGGTGACACTAACCCAGATGTCAATCGAGAGGATGATAGCTCGCTGGTCGAAAAATTCTAACAGATTCATCATATCACAACTACGCTTGAAAATCAATCCTCATTTTCAACGCCCGACCCAGACCCCGCCCGATGCGGCGGGTTTCCTTGTTCAGGCAGCCACCTCTACAACGATGGGCAGGGTCTTTGTTGGGGCCAGCAAATTGCGAGCATTGGGATACAAGGGGGCTTGTCAGCGATGTCTGGAAGTGATATGCTGAGTTGAATTAAAAGAACCCTCCTTAGCACCGAGGAAGCTTCCCAGACTACCTGAGACAGGATCTGACTGGGACTCCACTTTCTACCGTGATTGACGTAGGAGGTAAGCTCGATGAAGATGCCTGGCGTAGTTAAAGCAGCATCCCTGCTGACTTGGCTCAGTAGTATACTCGGGTTTAGTTTATTCTTCGGCCTGATGATTGCTACGGCCGGCGGGGCTCTTTACACTCCCCTGTATAAAGTCGCCGCGCCGCTCGCCTGTGACGGTGAGTTTACAATCGAGTCCCGGAGATATTCTTATAAGCCCGGGCAAACCGGAGTTGAGCACAGGATTTTCTGTAAGGACAATGCATCCGGTACACGAACCGACATAACTCTTTACGCCCTCTTCATCGCCTTTCTGATTTACTCCGGACTGACGTTTATTGCTCTTCTAGTCTTAACCCCTATACTCATCTTTCCCATCCGTCTGCTTACCCGCCGGCTGAAGCCGGCGGCGGGCTACAGCACCTTATCGCATGCAGCCTGGCCCATGCCTGGCGTAACAGGCATGCTATCTCGAATCATCTTTAGTGGGCGGGAGTATTCCAGCCCGGACGAGATGCCGGACCAGTTCGAAGGTACGGGGCCGAGGGCGCAAACTCCGAGAGACACTGTCGAGAGGCTTAAGAAGCTGAAAGGGCTGATGGAAGCCGGCCGGATTACGCAGCAAGAGTACGAAGCGAAGAAAGCGGAAATCCTATCGGAGCTGTGATGCCGGGCAAGAAAGGCGCGAGTTGTACTGACGGCGCCGCCTTCCCCGAAAAAGGCACCAACCATCCGCCCCAGCGCCATGAACAGCGGGCCAGATGACCCCCTGGCTGGTTCACCCTTTGACCTGGCCATTCGGTAAGAATTCGACCTAAAAATCCTTGAAGGTGTTGGGCAAATGTGGTATATTGTAGGTAATTCCGTATATTAACCCACTAGAAACATGTAGAATGGAAAATATTCCGTGCGATTGCACTTTACGAGACATGGCTCAAGCGTTTCCACACGCTTGTGCAGACACAGTTCCTGCGCCACCTGAAGCCGTTTTGTAAGTAGGGTTGAGGCGAGGGGAAGGAGGTGACAATGAATTGATACGTTTGATGTGAAATCTCATGCGCTGAATGTATAGGTCAGGATGTCAAGGCTTCGCTTCACCTTGCGGCTGGCCGGAGGTGCCAGAGCCAGGTGACCGCAAGTCCGACATTTACGCGGGCACTGCCAGCCCATGCGTC
>JAHELX010000366.1 GCA_024643945.1 Anaerolineales bacterium | reverse complement strand
GAACGCCTGCGTTTGCTTTCTCGCCCGCTGCTGATCTCGATCCGAAATACTTTCCGCCACAAGGGACGGCTGGCCCTGACGCTGTTCACATTGGCCCTGGGGGGAGCTGTCTTTATCGCGGTCTTCAGTTCGCAGGCTGCCTTGAACCGGAAGGTGGAGCAGACCACGCGCTACTTTGGAGCGGACGTGAGCCTGGATTTTGCCCAAAGCTACCGGGTGGAGAAGGTGACGCGGGAGGCCCTGACGGTCCCCGGCGTTGAGCGCGTCGAGGTGTGGACGGCGACCGGCGCTGAGATGCTGCACGCCGACGGTTCACCGCCTGACCCGGTTGCCATCATTGGGCCGCCCGCCGACAGCGGGCTGGTCGAGCCCAAGCTGCTGGAGGGACGCTGGCTTTTGCCGCGGGACGAAAATGTCATTGTGGTGAACGAGGCCTTCTGGGACGATTATCCCAATCTCCGAGTCGGTGACAGCCTGTCACTCAAGATTGGCGGGCGAGAGAGGGATTGGGTGGTGATCGGGATCTTTCAGTACACAGGCGTTGATGACCTGGTCGCTTACGCCAATTACGATTACCTGGCCAAAGTGCTCAAGGAAACCAATCGGGCTTCTGCCTATCGCATCACCACCAACGAGCACAGCCTGGATTTCCAGGAGCAGGTCAGCCAGCAGTTGGACGCCCACTTTCGAGCGCAGGGTTTCAAGGTCAGCCACGCAGAGGCAGGCAAGGCGCATGCAGCATCGGTCACCGGACTACTGGGCATCATAACCGTTGTTCTGCTGGTGATGGCGCTGATGACGGCCCTGGTCGGCAGCATCGGGCTGACCGGCACCATGAGCATGAATGTTATGGAGCGCACCCGCGAGATCGGCGTGATGCGGGCCATCGGTGCCCACAATCAGATTATCTCCAAGTTGGTCATCGTCGAGGGGCTGATCATCGGATTAATCAGCTTTGCGCTGGGAGTCACCCTTTCCTTCCCCATCAGCTTCTTGCTATCCAACGCCATCAGCATGACTATCTTCAATGCCCCGGCGGAGTTCACCTTCGCCGTTCAGGGTTTCCTTATCTGGCTGGGAATGGTCGTCTGCCTGTCGTTATCGGCCAGCTTGTTGCCAGCCCGCAGTGCGTCACGGTTGACGATTCGGGAAGTGCTCGCCTACGAGTAGCCGTCACGCCCTGGCTCTCCATACAAATCCCGCTTGCAGAAGAGGACGGGCAGAAACCGTTTCTATTCACGGCATCTTCTCCATTCTGGCCGTGGATCATGGGGATTCGTTGCGGGCCATCATTGCGCCCGACGCGCCTCAACCGGTGACCGCCGACCAACTCAGCGAGATCAAGCTTGCGATCATAAAGTACCTCGCCCCCACGACTAGCGCCGTGTTGCTGGACCCCGTTTACAGTGCCGGACAGGCTATCGTAGGCGGGCAGTTGCCCGGCCACGTCGGCCTGGTATGTGCCATGGAAGAGCAAGGCTACCTGGATTCCCCCTACAGCCGCCGCACTCCGCTGTTGCCGGGCTGGAGTGTTGCCAAAGCAAAACGTCTGGGCGCAAACGGCGTAAAGCTGCTGCTTTTTTACAACCCCGACGCTGGCGACGTCGCAGAGGCACAAGAAGGGTTGGTGCGTTCGGTTGCCAACGACTGCCTGCGCTACGAGATGGCCTTTTTTCTTGAGCCGATCACCTATTCGAGCAACCCGGCTATCCAGAAGGGATCGCCGCAATTCGCTGCCCTGCGCCGCCGCCTCGTCGTCGAGACGGTACGGCGTCTCAGCCCTCTTGGCGCGGATGTTATGAAAGTTGAATTCCCCCTCGATGTGCACGATGAACCTGACCCGGCCGTTTGGGCCGAGGCGTGTGCTGAACTCAATGAGGCTTCAATAGTGCCATGGACCTTGCTGTCGGTTGCGAGTGTTCCGGCTTCGTCGGCGGCCGGGCAATATGGCGGGAAGCGATTGATCTGAGCGACCAGCAGCGCATTGATTTTCTAGATGACGTTGCCAGCCAGAGGGTGCGGGAGCTGCGCGAAATCGCCCTTGAGTAGGGCGTCCCCTGGAACAGGCGATGTACGCCGATGCCGGTAGATGAGCATTGGTTCCAACAGTATTAGCGTCAAGCGGGATGATTGTGGAGGCACGCAATGTCCGAAACACAGCGTACTTATGATACCCTTCACGTTGGGCGAGCCACCATTGATTTCTACAGCAATGAGGTCGGCGCGCCATTTGTTGATATAAAGACGTTTGCCACCCATGTGGGGGGCTCGCCGACCAACATTTGTGTAGGAGCTCGCCGGCTGGGGACCGTTCTCGGCGAGGATCCGGTGGGCGATTTCATTCTCAATTTCCTGGAAAAGGAAGGCATCGAAACCGGGTTTATCACCCGTACACCAGGCTATCGCACCGGCGCCACGGTGCTGGGTATTGAGCCGCCCGACAAATTCCCCATGGTTTACTACCGGGAAAACCCCGCCGATATACAGTTGAGCATCGACGACGTCTTGGCTGCTCCCATCGCCGAAAGCCGTGTCCTCCAGTTTGCCGGGACCAATCCAAGCAGAGAACCCAGCCGCAGCGCCACGCTCTTTGCGGCTGAGTTGGCCCGTAAATCGGGGACAGAAGTGGTTCTGGACCTGGACTTTCGGCCCGATCAGTGGCACGACCCGCGAGCGTTTGGAGTGACCATCCGCTCTGCGCTGCCCCTGGTCGACATCGCCATCGGGCCAGAGGACGAGATCAACGCCGCTATGCTGACGGATGTTCGCCAGATGAGCCTGTCCCACTCTCAGGTTTCCGACGCCCGGGTACGCGGCGACGTCGACAACGCCATCCGTGCCCTACTCTCGCTGGGGCCCAAAGCGTTTCTACAGAAGCGGGGCGCAGCCGGCGTCCGCGTTCACGTGGCCAGGGGAAACGGTCAGGTCGAGCAAATCGACGCGCCCGGCTTCACCTGGCAGCAGGCCCCTCAACCGTTACCATCATCGGTGTGCCGGGCCTCCCGCCCCCTTCCATCCGTATCTCTTGGTAGGGAACGGCCACCAGGCTCAGCGCCAGGAGCAGCAGCACCACCAGAACGATGGCCGCGTAGACCAGATAACGCCGCCTGCGTGATGCTAGGCGCCCCACGGGCGGCCCCGCCGCAACCATGCTGTGCCGCGCCACGCTGACGAACAGCCAGCCCACCAGGCCGGTGACCAGGGTCAGGGCCAGCCCGACCAGCGCGGCCAGGGCCAGGTTGGCCTGGTCGACCTGTCCAGCCATCACCATCGCTGCAATCAGACACAAAGGCGAGCCAAGCAGCGTCAGGCTGCCGCCGATCTTCTCCCAGCGCCAGGCGGCCAGCATAAAGACGGAGAGGGCTGTCAAAACCAGCATGGGCGGCGTGGGCGCCCCGCGCACGTCTTCGTTGAAAAGCCACAGCGAAAAGATGAACCCGGCCAACAGCAGCGCCAGCGCGCGGGCTATCCAGCGAATCGAGGCCAGGTCCTGCCTCGGGTCGTAGCCTATCCAGTCCATAAGCCGCTTTCTCCTCTCGTGGATATGTGCCAGAATGATATTGACCGGCAAATCTCCCAACTCTCTCAGCAGCAGCCTGGCCAGCGGGCCGTTTCCCCGCCGGGCCGCGTCGGCGGCCGCCAGGCTGAAGACGTCCGCCATCTCGGTGCCAAAGCTGGCGTGGAAGCCGCGCGGGTATAGCTTCAACACCTGGGCATAGGCCCACACGGCGGCGCGGGCAGTCTGGGCAACGCTCCCTTCCTTGCCAGGGGTGTCGTACTTGCTCATACATCCCCCTCTGCCAGCCGCAGCCGGGCCGCACTCAACAAGGATCGCAGCCGGGCCGCTTCGGCCTCCAGAATACGCCGTCCCAGGTCGCTCAATACGTAGACCTTACGCGGGCGGCCACTCTCTTGTTCCTCATCTACCCGCTCGATCCAGCCCTGGTCCAGCAGCCGTCCCAACGCACCGTACAGCGTCCCGGTTCCCAGGCTGATCCGCCCCTCACTCAACCGCTCCACGTCTTGCATAATCAAGTAGCCATGTTTCTTGCCAGACGAGAGACTGAGCAGGATGAAGAAGGTAGTCTCGGTCAGCGGAAGTTGTTGGAGCACTTCGTCTTGCCTGTTCATATGCGTGATAACCCTATTCCTTTCATATGTCGCCAGGCTATATGTCATATTACAATATGTCGTATAGCGACATATTAGCCGATATCTTGTGTTTTGTCAAATCCTCCTAAGAGCGTGGAGAGCCTTTACGGCAGGCCCGACGGGAGTCGAACCCGCTTGTGGCATCAACAACAAAGCCGCTCGATCTATTGCATCGAGCGGCTTTGTTTTCTTCCCCTGGAATTATAAGCCACGATTTGTGGCTGCACCCCCCCCAGTCGACCTGCCGTCTTGGCGCTCGTCTTAAAACTATTCGCTGTCTTCTAGGTCCTTGAGCATCCGCTTGACGATCCCAGCGAGTTGACTCACATGAAGGTCGCATACGGCATACACCACCTCGGAATCGATATCAAAGTAATGATGGGTGAGTATGTCGCGCATGCCCATCACGCGCTTCCACTCGATTTGCGGGTATCGAGACAGTAGAGAGCCACCGGTCACCTTATCCAGATTCTTGACGTTTTCGCCGATGGCGATTAATTGCATAGAGATGGCATCCAGCTTTTCCAGGCCCTCTTCGGAGGCGATGAAATCATCAGGCGACGTTATCGGCTCGAATCGTTTGGCAATCGTCTGTGCCGACCACAGGATCTGCTGCAGGATCTCGCGTGCCAGCTCAAGATCATATTCAGACATACACGGCGTCCCGCTCGATGCGTTGTTTGAGGAAGCGATTCATGTTCTCCCGGTAACGAACGACATCGACCGGTCGTTGCAGGAGTTCTTCTAACTCCTGCTTGATCCCGACAAGAGTTAGCAAATCCGGTTCGGCGATCTCGACGACTACATCAACGTCGCTTTCGTCGTCAACGTCGTCACGCGCGGCAGAGCCGAATATACCGATGCGAATAATGCCAAACTCGTCCTCTCTTGATCTTCGAAACTGAGCGATTGTCTGCAGGATTTCCTGTTGTGTCATACGCGCAAACCTAATGCCTATTGCACACCCCACACGTGCGGCCCCTGATGCCAGGTGCTGAATTATTGCCATTGTACACCAGCTTAGCCAACAAGTCTAGTGCGCATCTACATCGGGTGCACGAACGAACGGCTTGTACTGTTTTGTGTCCGTCATTTTCGTTACCTCCCGACATCGACCCTGACTCCGAAGGGCACACTCTTTTGAGTGGTCTCGCTACCCCTCTCCATGGGGAGAGGGGTATGCCAACGATAGCCAGGCCGGTGTGCGGCTGCGGTCCTACGCCGCCAGCCGGAAAACCGCGACGGTCGAGACCAGCAGCGAGACCACCACGAACCCAGACGTCAGAAGCGCGATCCCCAGGTGGAAGCTGACACTGCTCGGGTCGACCTCCGGCTGTGCCTTGATCCACAGTCCGCAGATCAGCGTGGAAAAGATCAAAAGTCCTGTTACTACGTCCAGAATAACAACGGCTGCCTTCATCGTTTTCATCTCCTTTGTACTTGTCCAATATTTGTGTCACTTCAAAACGTTATCTACCAGCCGGTCGATGACCTGATCGACAACAGCTTCATCAAACAGGTCAAGACCGGCAAACACCTCGACGTCTTCGGCGCGCACGGCCATCGCCTGCAGCGGCGCCACGATCTGGATGGCCGTCACCCGGATCTCCGGCTCGCTCAACGCTCCACCGAAGTGCTCGCGTAGTAGCGGCAGCAGAGTGCGTTCCGCTCCGTAGTCCCCGCCCAGCAGGGCATACTTGGCCAGCGTTCGCCCCAGGCTGGGGAAGCGCAGAGCAACTTTCGTCGTCTGCTTGAGCAGCGTCCGGATGCGCTCAACCGGGTCGCCGTCAGCATTCGCCGGCAGCGCCGCGGCGTCGAGCCCGGCTTCCTCGCGCATCAGCGTGCCAATCGCCTCGTTGAGTAGAGCCTCTTTGGAACCGAAGTGGTAGTTGATGAGCCCGATGCCAACATCCGCCCGCCGCGCGATTTGCCGCACGGTGATCGTCTCAGGGTCTGACGCCTCGCCCAAGAGGGCGATGACGGCTTGCAGGATGCGCTGCTTGGGGTCGAGTTCGTCGGTCATCACGACTGCTCCTTGTTCGTGTTCAGAACGCGTATTGTACATGTTCAAATCATGTTCAACAGTATAATACATCTCTTCTATGGGCCGGTCAAGCAACGAATGTCATGGCGTGTTGCGACGAATGTCACACCAGCCGAATGTCCCG
>JAHELX010000365.1 GCA_024643945.1 Anaerolineales bacterium | reverse complement strand
GGCCTGACCATCACCTCTGTGCTGTTGTTCAGCAGCTTCTTTATGAACCGGGCTGAGATGGGTATCAAGCACGAGGACCGGCAAGCATTTCTTGAGAACCTTTTGATCACCGCGACGCTGGGCGTTGTCTTCCTTATCGGCGTGGTGGGGTTCGAATGGGGTGGACACATCAAACCATGGCACGGAGCTTTCGGGGCGGTGTTGTACGGCATGACGGGGATGCACGCCTTGCACGTTCTGAGTGGTATCATCTTCATCCTCATCGTGTGGAGCAATGGGCGCAAAGGACGCTACTCGGGCGAGCAACATTGGGGCGTTGAGGCGTGCGCCATCTATTGGCACTACGTAGATCTGGTCTGGGTCTTCTTCTATCCGGCGCTGTATCTCATGGGGTCGGTAGTGCGTTGATCTGTTGAGATGGGAGATTGGAGATTAGAGATTGAATTTCCTTGGGTGAGCTGATGGACCCGGTTTTAAGTGCGCTATTGTTATCCTGGGATTGGCGCCTGGAAGTCATTCTGGTCCTGGCTTTGGCCGGAACCCTTTACAGTCGAGGCTGGTGGCGGGTGCGAAGTCCTCGCAGGGGGCGCAGTCCTCGCAGGGGGCGAAGTCCCCTGAGGGGGCGAAGTCCTCGCAGGGGGCGAAGTCCTCATAGGGAACGAAATTTCCCAGGGCCGCAATCTGGCCAGAGGCAACTGGCGGCCGGTTGGCGGTTGGCAGCTTACCTGGGCGGCCTGGCGATCCTGGGCCTGGCCCTGATGTCTCCCGTGGACGTTCTCGGCGGCCAACTCTTCTTTATGCATATGGTCCAGCATCTGTTGCTGGTTATGATCGCCCCGCCGCTGTTGTTGATCGCCAACCCACTCCCCTTCTTTATGTGGGGGCTGCCGGGCCGTGCCCGGCATGCCGTGGGGCGGCTGCTCAGCCGGGGCTCCGCCTTCCGGCGTGGTCTGCGCTCGCTGACCTCGCCCGGCCTGATCTGGATGGTGTTCGTCGCCCTCTTCTTGGGGTGGCACGATCCCAACGCTTACAATGCTGCCCTGCGCAACGACCTGGTTCACGACCTGGAACATCTGACCTTTTTCGGCTCGGCAATGCTTTTCTGGTGGCACGTTGTCGGTGCCGGCCCGCGCCTGAGGTCGCTCTCGCGTGGCCTGCGCCTTGCCTATGTGCTGGCTACCCTGCCCGTTACCATGGCGGCCGGCATTGCCATCTCCTTCGCCAGCCAGCCGATCTATACCTACTATACGACTGTGCCCCGTCCATGGGGTTTGACGGTGATGCAGGACCAGATGCTGGGGGGTGTGATCATGTGGGTTCCGGGCAGTATGATGTACCTCCTGTCCGCGCTTATCCTCATCTCTCGCCTGATCCAATCGGAAGCTGACAAAGAGCCCCTGCCCGAATCTGAATGGGCTACGGATGAAGCAATGATCGCGCCGGGATGGAAAACATGAGACTGCTCTTAAGGTCCCCTTAAGCCAGCCTTAAGCTGTAGATAAAGACAAACAAGCGAATTATGGTTATCATTATTGTAAAAGGTTAGCTATTCATGAATGGAGTCACCTGGATGCCGCGCCCCGGACTGCCCCTATTCAAGGCTTTATTCAACCGTCGCTGGTGGTGGTCCACGCTGCTGGTGCTGCTCGGCATGGCGGTGTTGGTACGCTTAGGCTTCTGGCAACTCGACCGGCTGGCACAGCGCCGGGCACGCAACGCCGAGATTGCCCAGCAGTTGGCGCTCCCCCCCCTTTCCCTGACAGGTGCGGCACTGCCGGATGACCTGACCAGCATCAAATACCGTCGGGTCACTGCCCTTGGCACGTTTGACTATTCGCACCAGATAGGGCTGAAGCTCCAAAACTGGATGGGAGCGCCGGGGATTCATTTGATTACGCCGCTGGTCATCGAAGGGACATCTCAGGCGGTGCTGGTTGACCGGGGTTGGATTCCAATTGACCAGGCAGCGCCTGAGAACTGGTCGCAGTTCGATGAAGTCGGCCCAGTCACTGTGACCGGCTTTACCAAGTTGTCACAAACCCTGCCGGCCAGGACTGGCAACGCTGCTCAGGCGACCTCGGCTGAGCCCCAACTCGAATGGTACCGGGTGGACATCGGGGCTATTCAGGCCCAGATGCCTTACAAATTGCTGCCGATCTACGTTCTGCAATCTCCTACAGGTGACGCCAACTCTAATTTGCCTTACCGCGTCGAGCCTGAATTTGACCTGTCGGACGGCCCGCATTTGGGTTATGCCATTCAGTGGTACATCTTTTCACTGATTTTGGGGACTATGTACGTCTATTACGTCAGCAAAAGTATCGCCACCTAAGGCGCATTGTCAATTGAGATTTTCGAAAGTGAACATCTTATGACACCATCCAGCCAACGTAGAATGCATGACTCCACGCCGAGGTATCCCTCGCTCGTCTTGCTGGGCCTCCTCAGTCTTATTGTGGCCGCCTGCCAGTCTTACCAGTTCAAAGGCACGTCATTTCCTGACCCTCAACCGGCGCCAGATTTCGCATTGACTGCTACAGATGGGCAGCGTTTCCAGTTGAGTGAGCATCGCGGACAAATTGTGCTGACGTTCTTTGGCTATACTTCCTGTACTGACGTCTGTCCTACAACGCTGGCCGAGGCCAAACAAATTCTCAAAGGCGTGGGAAGTAATGCAGACCGGGTTACCTTTCTTTTCATCACGGTGGATCCCGAAAGGGACACCCCCCAAGTTCTGGCGAACTACGTCGCAGCCTTCGACCCGGCCATCGTCGGGCTGACCGGCAGCTCCGACGAGCTGGCGGCCGTTCGCCAGGCCTATGGGGTTTTCGCTGAGAAAGAGGTTGTGGACGATTCGGCCGCGGGCTACACCATAACCCACACCTCACGCGTCTTTCTGGTGGACGCTGAGAGCCGCCTGCGGCTGAGTTACGCTTTCGGCACCCCGCCTGACGACATAGTGCAAGACATCCGTCACCTACTGGGATAAGGGGGAGAGTCCCCTATCCATGTGCTACTCAATCATTTGGTGACGCATTTCCCAATATGAGCGAAACGTGACCGCCACAAGGAGATCTTATGAAGACTCTTAAACCTAGAACTTATCCACCGGTTGAATTGACTGCAGTCGACGCAGCCCGATCAGAAGCCCCGTTGCGACCAATCACCGCCATCACGAACGCCATGCGGATTGACACCTCACTCCTCAAGGCGCTGCCGGTACTCTTCAAATTCCGGATTGTGCTCCTCTTGCTATTTGCGGCGGTGGGAGGGGCGTTCCTGGGAGCTGGCGGCTGGCCAGGGGCTGGCCGGCTCGTCCTGCTCCTGGTCACGGGTGGGCTGGCGGCCTCGGGCGCTTCCGCCCTCAACCAGTACCTGGAACGGGACCGGGACGCGCTGATGACTCGCACCAGCAAGCGCCCACTGGTCACTGGCTCGATTCGCCGGCCTGGTTGGGTCCCCTATGTCGCAACTCTGATGATTGTATTGCCTTCGCTGGCAGTGCTGCCCTTCAACCCGGCGCTGACCTTCTTCCTGCTCCTGGGGGCGGCTATCTACGTCGGGGTATATACTATCTGGCTCAAGCCGCGCACTCTGCTCAACATTGTCATCGGAGGCGCGGCGGGAAGTGCTGCGGTGCTCAGCGGCAGTGCAGCCGCCGGAGCCTGGAACGATCCCGGGGCGCTGGTGCTGGCACTACTGGTCTTCCTGTGGACGCCGAGCCATTTCTGGAGCCTGGCTATCGTATACCGCAACGACTATCAGCGAGGCGGCGTCCCCATGCTGCCGGTACAGACCAGCCCCCGTCATGCAGCCTTTTGGGTATTTGTCCACACCGGGGCCACGGCGCTGGCGGCCCTGATGCTCGCCGGACATTCCGTCCTGGGCTGGATCTATTTCATACCTGTAGCTGTGGCCACCGTTGACCTGATGGCCCGTAACATCGGGCTGCTGGTTCGACCCACAGGGAAACAAGCCCTGTCGCTTTTCAAAGCCTCTAATATATATCTGGCGCTGATACTGCTTATGATCTGTGTGAGCGCGGTGGTACGGTGAAACGTAAAGACGTAAAACGTAAAACGTGAAACGTAATAGGTAACCATCACGCTTTACGTTTACGTTTTACGTTTTACGTCTTTACGCTGTAGACAAAGGAGATGTTAATGGCCGTTTCCGCTGCTGATCGAAGTACTTACCTGTCGGTGCCCCGGCTACTGCCGATTCTCGCTCTGTCGGCCCTGATCAGCACAATTCTGCTGATCACGATGGGCAGCATCGTGCGCGTCACCGGTAATGGATTAGGATGTCCCGACTGGCCGTTGTGCTATGGCCGCGTCGTCCCCCCGGCACTGACGGGCGCCTGGGTGGAATTCACGCACCGGCTGCTGGGAGCAGTGACCAGCGTACAGATCGCCCTCCTGGCTCTATTCGTCTGGCGCGGCTACCGGCAGCGGCCGTGGCTGTTCTGGCCGGCGGTGGCGGCGGTGGGGCTGTTGATTATCCAGGTTTCGCTGGGAGGGCTGCACGTGATCTTTGAGATTCCCCCGGTGACCGGCTGGATTCACACCGGCGTGGCGATGTTGATCGCCGGCATGGTTGCGGTCCAGGTGGCTGGTCTGCTGCCGGCGGCGCAGCCGCTCCGGGGCGCGGCTCTCTTTGCCAACCGGCGCTTTGCGGCATGGCTTTCCGTGACCACCGGCGCCGCCTATCTGTTACTGCTGACCGGCTCCTATGTGACCCGCAGCGGCGCTTCGCTCGCCTGTCCCTCCTTTCCCTTGTGTGGCGTCGCTGCCAGGAACCGGCTGATTGACATCCAGATGCTGCACCGCTACGCGGCCTTTACCGTGGCCTTCTTGACGCTGGCCCTGGTCGTCTGGTTAGTCACCCGGCAGGAAGACCGGCCCCTGGCGCGCTTTGCCTACGTCTTGGGTGCTCTGCTGGTGGTGCAGTTGGGGCTGGGTGCCAGCAATGTCCTGCTCCGTCTGCCGATCTGGTCGCGGGTGCTGCACCTGGCGGTGGCTGCAACCTTGTGGGCCAGCCTGGTGGTGCTATGGAGCCTCTGTTGTACTCGCCAGCCGGCACCCAAGGGCAGCCATAGTTCCATATAGCCCCAGACCTGGCGCAAGGAGCCGCCCAAACTGGCCCTTCCACCTAACCGGCATAGCGCTTTTGGACTTGAATAGCGAGGATGCTCATCTTTTTCATGCAATTGCGTTGACAGGCAGGCGGGGACATGTTAGAATTACAAAGAGTACAATGCCCTGGTCAGATTTACCTGCCTCCATCATCGCTTCCCGTCATCCCTGTCAGAATCCTCACCAGTTTCACTCTGTACCCTTGGGCCAGCCTGAGAAGCTCTTGAATAGACGCACACCGACTGGGTTTTTGCGCATCTTTGACTGTCAGGATGCCTGTCTACTCCATTTGTCAAGAGACTGCTGCTAAGTATCCACACGGAAATTCGGGGAGTGCGGAATTTATTCCGCCCAGAGCAAGAGCGGACTCAAGTCTGCACTCCAGTTTTCGGCTAGGTTCTAAACGATTCTTATCCGGGCTTTGCCAACGGGACGGAAGGTACGGTAAATGACCGGAGGCCCACTGGGAGAACGGGGCAGTGTAATACTGAAGAACGGAAAGGAGGTTGACGACGGATTCTCTAAACGATGCAACGGAACAGAGGTCTACATCGGATATGGATCTAAACGAACTCTCATTTACGAAAGGAAGGTATCTCAATGGCTCAAGTAGCAAGGGAAGTGGTTGAACAGGCTGGAGTTGACGTCGACAAATTGCTGGAACTGCTGGTTAAGAACGCATCGGCTGAACTGACGACCTACTATTACTACACCATCCTTCGCGTCAACCTGATTGGATTGGAAGGGGAAGGGCTCAAGGCCATCACCGAGGATGCCCGCATTGAAGACCGCAATCACTTTGAAGCCCTGGTACCGCGCATCTATGAACTGGGTGGCAAGCTTCCCCGCAACATGAACGATTTCCACGACATTTCGGCCTGTCCACCGGCCTATCTGCCCAGCGACCCAACCGACATCCAGGCCATGCTCAAAGTATTGGTCAATGCCGAGCGTTGCGCGGTAAAGGGTTACACCGAAATCTGTAATTTGACCGCTGGCAAAGATCATCGCACCTACGATCTGGCGCTGGCCATCCTGCATGAAGAAGTTGAGCACGAATCGTGGTTCGCCGAATTTCTGGGCGAGGGCCCGTCGGGGCACGGCGGCGTCCGCCGCGCGGGACATTCGCCGCACGTTTCCAAGTTCCTGACTTAGTACCCTGTCAACGGTGATTCGACGTGTAAAAACTAACGCCATG
>JAHELX010000364.1 GCA_024643945.1 Anaerolineales bacterium | reverse complement strand
TCCCGATTCCATTCCCCACCTACTACGAGCCGTAGGCGCCGCCCCGGCCGCGTACATCCTGGTCGCTGTGGGAATAACGGGCGTTCTGGACCTGGGTCTTGGCATTGTGGTTAGGGGCTGCCCGTCTCGGCTGCGCCGCGCGGGCCGGGGGGGGCTGCTCTCAGCCATCAGCCATCTCCTATCTGCTGTCGTGCTGCTAGCATTAGGAGGCGTGGTCGCTCGACCTCTCTATCAGGACTTCCACTACTACATGGTCGAGTGGCCCAAAACCAACGACGCTCAGGCCGGCTATCACGTGTATGCTGTGGAACTGGCAGCGGAGATGTCGGAGGAAACCAACCCGCAAGCAACTTTCCTGTTGCCCCGTGACACTGCCGCTGGCGATGTGAATCCCAATTATACGGTTATGTTTCTCTACACCGGCCAGGCCGGCTATGCCTGGGTGGTGGACAACGAGGACACGTTGGAAGCGTCGCTCACCGCTGCCGTGCAGGGCCGTGACGTGGTTCACGTCGTCCGCTGGAAGACATCCAAGCACACCGGCGCCGACCCCAAAGAGATTATCCGCTACTACCTGGAGAAGCACGGGACGTTCGTCGAAAAGCAGTCATTTGAATACTACGACATCGAAACCTACCGGCTGGAACGCCTGGGGCCAGATCTGACCGACGGACCACTCACGCCGGCAGATGTTGGCTTCGGCCGGCAAATCACGCTGACAGCCTACGCTTTTGGCGACGCCTCCGGAACGGAGCCGGCGGCGGAGTATCCGGAGCCTGCTGTACCCGCCGGAGATTTGCTATGGGCTCGTCTTCGCTTCCGCCTGGCGGCACCCTCAGACGAAGACCTCAAGGCTTCGGTCATCCTGGCCGACAGCGCAGGTCACGTGGTGGGTCAGATTGATAAGCTGCTGTTGAACAACATCCTGCATCAGGGCTCAACTCATTGGGAGCCGGGTACCGAGGTGGATGCCTACTTCCTGGTGCCGATCGCCCCGGCCACGGCCCCTGGCGACTATCATCTGGGAGTGGCGATCTATGGTGCTGATAGTCTGGCCCGCTTGCCGGCCGCGTCTGGCGATTCGGCCCAGGTCGTGACGTTGGGGACCGTTGCCGTCCACCCTGACCTGTCGCCGCCACCCGCCGACGTGTTGGGCTTGAGCCTGACCCTAAACCAGCCGGTGACCAGCGATTTGACCCTGCTTGGCTTTGCTACCACCACCGGGGACACCCTACGTCCCGGCGAGCGGGCATCGCTGGCGTTGGTCTGGCGGGCAGACCAAGCCCTGTCCAATGACTATCGGGCGTCACTGTGGGCGATTCAGGAGGAGGATGCCTGGCCTCTCACCAACTCATTGCCCCTGGCTGGGATAGACTACCCGTCCAGTCATTGGGTGGCCGGGCAGGTAGTGCGCGGCTGGTTCGACGGGCGCGTGCCGCCAGACATGGCCAGCGGTGACTACACTTTGGGCGTGCGTGTCACCGATGCCGGCGGAGGGCTGGTAGCCGAGGTGCCGCTAGGCACGTTACATGTGCAAGGCTGGTCCCGCCGCTTCGACCTACCGTCGCTGCAACACCTTGTCGGCGCTAACTTTGCGGATCGGATCCAACTGCTAGGCTACGATATGCAGCCCCCAGCCGGCAACGAATCACGCACGTTGAGCATCACCTTATACTGGCGTGCCCTCTCCGAGATGGACGTCAGCTATACCGCCTTCGTCCACCTGCTCGACGAGTCGGAGCAGGTGGTGGGTCAGGTGGATCACGTGCCGGGGGATGGTGCCTTCCCCACTACCGGCTGGCTGCCGCGCGAAGTAATCACCGACGAGTTCGTAGTGCCGTTGCCGGAGAGTGAAACAACGGCTGCAACACAGTTCGAGCTGGGTATCTATGACCCGGCGACTGGGGAACGATTGCCGGTGGTCGATGGAGCGGGCAGGGTGATTGACACGCGGGTGTTGCTACCGCTGGGGAATAATGAGAAATAACCGTAAGCTGTTGGCACGCTGGGCCATACCTATAGCCATTTTCGCGCTGGCGCTGTTGGTGCGTGTTCCGAGGTTAGGCGGGTTTCTGACCGTAGATGAACCTTTCTGGGTGCATACTTCCCGCGAGTTTGCCAGTGGGTTGCTCTTTCCCGATCACGAGTGTCCTCCGGTGCGGAACGGGCGCCAGTTTTCCACGACCGGGTTGGGATGCACTTTTCAGGCAGGGCAACCTGGCGTCACGACGGCTTGGGGAGGAAGCCTGAGCTTGATGGCTTATTACTGGCAAACGGCACGCTCCACTGGCGTCGATCTGCGCGCTTTTTTACAAGACCTGGACCCTTTAGACCCGGCGCTTATTGCCCCCACCCGGCTGCCAATGACAGTCATAGCGGCTCTTTTCGTTCCCCTTTTTTACCTGTTATTGCGCCGGCTGCTTGCTGAGCGGGTGGCATTGATAGCAGCACTGCTACTGGCCCTAAATCCCTTTCATATCGCCCTCTCGCGTGTTCTCCATCACGATGCCCTGGCCGCTACTTTCATGGTACTTTCATTGTTGGCGATGGTGGGCTACTGGTTACAGGGTTGGAAGTGGTATTGGCTGCCCATCTCAGCAGTCATGGCTGGCCTGGCCTTCTTGAGTAAGACCGTTAGTTGGTTCCTGATGCCTTATGCTGCGCTGTTGGGGTTATTAAGTCTGTACTATCGCTGGCGAGGTGGGCAGCGGCGAGGTTGGTCCGAGGTGGGGCAACTGGTGGCGGAAGGGTTCCTGTGGGGCGCTGTTGCCTGGCTGACCTTCGTCGCTTTTTTCCCGGCGATGTGGGTTATCCCTGCTCAGGTCATCCGCGGTATTCTTGATGTGAGCATCCAATATGGCCAGGAAGGGCACGTAAATGAACTCTATTTTCTGGGGCGCATTTCACCTGATCCCGGCCCTCTCTTTTACCCCATCGGCTGGCTTCTGCGATCATCGCCATTAGAAGTGTTAGGTTTGTTGATCTTGCCGGTGGCGCTTTGGCGATCTGGTCGGCTGCTCTCTGCTTCTTCTTTGCGTCGCCAGGTGCTCAATCATCCCCCCCAGGTGGCGTTGGCGCTTTTCCTGGTGACGTTTCTGTTGTTTGAGACCGCTTCCAGCAAGAAGATGGTGCGCTATTTTCTGCCAGCTTTTCCCGTGATCGATATCTTTGTGGCTCTGGGGCTGCTCTGGCTCTGGGATAGGGTGACCAGGATTATCCGCAATCGAGCTGTTCATCGCTGGGGAGTAACCCTGCTGAGTGGCGTGGTTCTGCTGGCGCAAGGCTGGCTGGTGCTCGATAATTATCCCTATTACTTCACTTACTACAATCCACTGTTTGGCGGCGCTTCCGGTGCGTCACATCTGATAGGCATTGGCTGGGGAGAAGGGATGAATGAAGCGGCTGCGTATCTCAACCAGCAGCCAGGTGCTGAATCCCTACAGGTTGCAGCATTTTATTATCTGACACTCGCCCCGTTTTTTGTGGGCGATGCTGGCGAGTTTCCCGATCAGGTAGGCGATGTAATGCAAGCCGACTATTTGGTCTATTATCGCCACCAACTACAGCGGCGTTTGCAGGATATGGATGTGTGGCGCTACTTTGACAGGCACTACACCCCCGTCCATCGTGTCACATTGCAGGGGCTGGATTATGCCCTGGTCTATCGCAATCCCATCGAACATCATGTGCGTCGGCCGGGCAATAGCTTACCTGGCGTAATTACGACATTTGGTTATAATCTGGCAGCCGACGGCATGCTCACTCTTTTCTGGCAGAACCTGGGACTTGAAGCGCAGCAAGAGCTGTGGATGGGGTTAGCTCCTGCTATCGGCGGGGAGACGCATTGGGTGGCTTGTACATCAGCTCCTGGCTTTACCGTCGAACTTGACACCCCAGGTGCCATACTGGAGAGCCTGTGTCCTTTGCCAGAGGCGGGCCCCTCGCCCGACTTTTATGACCTGCGCCTTGGTTTAAGTGACGGCGAGGCCATATCACCTATTGAATTTCCCGATGGGCGGCTGGCTCTGTCTGTCGACTCAACCGGGCATTTTGCCCCTGTCGACCAGGCAACCGCCCTGGAGCTGTTGAAGGAATGGAAGTTAGTTACTCCGCTAGATATCTCTTTTGGAGGCACGGCGCGCTGGGTGGGCTATCAGCTTGAGCCCGCTACCTGGCAGCCGGGTAGCACCGGAGTGCTACATCTCTATTGGGAGATGAACCGCAAGTTCGATTTGTCGCTGATCAATGCTTTTCAGTTGGTTTTACGCTTAGTACCAGACGATGTTCCCGATCCTGTGCTGTCAGTGACATCCCCCGTTCTTCCTCAGCCTGTTGCTGCCCGTGACGTGGCAGTGGGAGCTGTCGTGCCAGCCCGTTATCCTTTGTCATTGCCGGTGAATTTACCCCCCGGACAATATTCGCTGGATGTCTGTTTGACCGTCGCAACTGGCGGGCAGCCGGTGATCGGTGTTCGTGCTGACACCTCTGAGCCCATTGAGTGTTTATCCCTCCCCGTTACGGTGACTGGGTCATGATCGCTGACCGGACTCTCTGGCCTGCCCGGCTTCTCGGCCGGCGCTGGTGGCCGCTGTGGTTGTGGATCCTGGCTGCTCTCACCATCCTGCTGACCGCTTGGTCCGAAGCGCGAGTCGTAGCAGCCGTCTTACTCCTCTTTTTCCTGCCCGGTTGGGCCTGGTTGGAGGCCTGGTCGCCTAAGCCCCAGGAAGCGATATGGCGCGGGATCGTTGCGGCTGGCCTGAGCCTGATTTTCACCGCCTTGGGAACCCTTTATCTGGCTTATCTGCCCGGTCCCCTAACTGAGCACTATCTGTTAGGACTGTGCGCTATTGTTACGCTACCCCCCTTGTTCATAGCATCTCGACGTCGGCACCCATCCCTTGGCTGGCCCGACCGCCGATTGTGGCTGCTGTTGGTGCTGGTCTTGGTGGTTGCCGGGGCGATACGTTTACCTCGTCTGGGCTATGCAGAATTCCATGAAGACGAGGTCGAAGTGACCAGCCTGGCTGTGCGCACTCTCAAAGGGGAGGACTACGCCGTATTCTTGCATCGCAAAGGTCCGGTGCAGATGCTGGTGCCTCTGGCCGGGTGGTTGTTGGCTGGCCGTATTAACGAAGGCTGGGCGCGGCTCCCCTTTGCCCTGGCAAGCCTGCTGGGCGTTCTCACAGTCAGCCTGTTGGCCTATCGTGTTGCCGGCTGGTTGGGTGGTTTGACGACGGGGCTGCTGTTAGCGTTGAACGGCTATTTCATCGCCTTCGGACGTATGGTACAATACCAGGCCCTGATCTTCTTCCTGGTTGCGTTGGCTTTTGCCTGCCTCTGGCGGGTTTTGGAAGAGGGCCACTCAGCGCTGATATGGCCAGCAGCGTTAGGTTTGGCGGTGAGCCTGCTCGCTCATTACGATGCCCTGGTTTACTTGCCGGCGGTCGTCTACCTTGGCTGGCGCATCTGGCAACGTTGGCCTGCCAGTCGCCTGACGTTGCTGGCTGGGAGTCTGCTGGCTGCCGGAGTATTGTTGAGCTTTTACATCCCCTATCTACGCGACCCGCAATTTGAGCACACCCAGGCCTACCTGATGCAAAGCCGGGTGGGGACGAACTGGCTCTATAACAACCTGAAAACACTGAGGCGTTTGGACGCGGATTACTCCTCCCGTTTCTATTTGCCCCTCTTATGGGTGCTGGGCCTGGTCGTGTTGGTGCGTTACAGACCGCCTGGGCGTGGATGGTGGGTAGTGATAGGCGGGGCTTTGCTCGCCGCCTGGACCACGCTGCGCTGGCCCGGCATCTGGCAATTGAGTTCGCTAAACCTGGCGCTCATTCCCTGGTTGGTGCTGCTGATGGTGGGTGTGGTAGGGTTGCGCCATCGTCAACCAGGTTACGAGGCCATCTGGATCTGGTGGGGCGTGCCGCTGCTGGCTTACCTCTTCCTGGTAGATGACCCCCGCACCCATCTGTACGTGGCTTATCCTGGCTGGGCGCTGGTAGCCGCGCTAGGAGCAGCCACTTTGTGGCAAGGTGTACCTTCTCTTTTGAGAAAAGCTGGCCCTGCTCGGGCGTTCCTGCTAGCAATAGGCGGGATTTTGGCCTTGTTGGTGGTCGGGTACCAGGCCGTGATCTTCCTCCCTACCGAATCAGCGTTGCTGAAACTGCAGGCGCAATGGGATGGAACCCTGGGTGGCTCTCTCTATGGTAACTTGCCAAAGCCACGCACTTACTTTGGCTATCCACGACACACGGGCTGGAAAGCCGCTGGCTGGCTCGTGGACACGGGGCGTTTTCCTGGGGATTTTCGCAGCGTTGGCGAGGATTTCAGTGTA
>JAHELX010000363.1 GCA_024643945.1 Anaerolineales bacterium | reverse complement strand
ACGCCGCCGCAATCTTCGGGGGGGCAGGCACGCTCACCGGCAATGCAGATTGGGTATCCCGCGTTTGGCTCAGGCGTCAGGATTTTCTCAACCTTGATATCATGCTCCCAGCCATCACCAAAGTCGTACTCGTACATAAAGCGGGGCCCTTCTGAAGGGACGACCTGGCTCAGCGTCACGCCACGCACATCCTTCATCTCACGCCAATCGTCGGGCGAGGGCTCGCTGTAGTCTATGCCGCCGATGGTGAACTGGTAGAGGTGGTAATTCTCCCAGCCCACTGTCGCCTGGAGCGCCAGATGCAGCTTGTCCAGGCTGAAGTTGCCGGGGACCTGGATTCGCCGCCAAATGGGTGGGCTAATACCGGCAAGGGTGACTTTGAGCTGGTAAATGGATGCTTTGCTGGATGGAAGGGCCATCGGCTGTCCTCCTTTCTGGTTGTAACGATTTTACGCGCCTGAAGTTTGAGGCTTGGTTGAGATGGTTGGTGCCCGTTGCATTCCTGCTATACTATCCACGCATCAGGATCTCCTGGATTTGAGCGGCGTAGGCTTCGCTGTCCGTATCTCCGGTAACGAGCTGGATCTTGTGTGGGCCGTCCACGCCCAGGCCTAATTCCACCGCCCGGGCGATCTGCTCCTGTTCGAAGATGTGACCCCGGCTCACTTCGGGCGTCGTCCCAAAGTAACGCAACAATGCGACTCCCACGGCGTCTATGGCAACCCGATCTGTGCCGGCCAGCACCACCTCAGCCCAGACGTGCTTACCCGAGTCCGGCCCGCCGCTGACGAAGGCCTCGACTCCGTCCAATACGACCAGGTCTGGCTTGTAGGCGGTGTTGACCTCGGCAATCATCAGCCGCTGGTAATCAGATGAATGCAACTCGTTCATATAATTGTAGCCATCGGGGCCGTACTTGGCCACCATGCCCACCGAGTTCTTGAGCGACAGCGTGAAGTGACCGCCGAAGCGATGGGTCTTGAGGCAACAAGTCTGGACGAGGGCCTCGGCCTCCAGAAAAGGCCGGGCGAAGGGGAAGCCCTGCTGCCAGTGGCTGTCAGGGGGCTGGAGCATCACCCAATCCTTCTCTTCCAGGTCGTCCAGGACGAGCGCCTCGAAGCCCAGCTCCTGAGCCAGGGAGAAAACCCCCTTTTGCTGCATCGCCTGCCGGGTATCGGCCATCCCACTGCGATCGGCTACGGTAATGGTCCGGGCTCCCATCCCCCACAATTCTTCGACCAGGGTACGCAGAACATCGTCGTGCGTGGAGCCGGGGGCCGGGTCGGGGCTGTTGAAGTTGGGCTTGAGGAGGACTTGCCTGTCCTGGATAGGGTTGAGGTCCAGCAGGCCGAGGGCGCGGCGCACCCCTGCGCCGCGATCGCGCGTTTTGACAAAAGCGACGCGGGCCATATCTGCTTCCCTGGTGGCAGTTGGGCTGGGGGCGACAGTAGGGGACGGCTCCAGGGTAGGCGTCGCGCTGGGTGGAGGGACCGGGGATGGGCTGGGAGTAATGGGAGTGGGGGTTGGGCTGGGAGAAGCTGTAGGCGTGGAAGATGGCGCAGGGCTGGTGGCCGACGGCTCCAATCCAGCCCGGGCGCAAGCTTCCAACAAGGAGCTAACAGTTGCCAGGCCACCCAGACTGGCTGCCATACGCAGAAACTCTCTACGGCTGATGCGCTGTTTTATATCTGACCGATTCATTTCTCACTCGCTCTCTAATATAAACGCCAGTATTCTCCGAATTATCCTATTACTTAGGGTCTTTGTTATTCTCTTAAACATCATAAGCCTGCACTCCGTTTCGGTCAATGAGGGAACGTATTCTTTTACGCATCCTCAGCGTTGGCTATCTGCCGGGCCGGCATCCGACCAGAGCGACAACTGCCCTACCGGGGGTGTCAACCCCCGCCCGGCGACCCCCAACAGACGTACCGGTCGTCCCCGCTGCCACGCCCGGCGCAAGAGGACCAGCGCTGCCCGGTAGATGACACGCTCGTCGTCCGTCGGCACTGCCAGCCTCATCTGGCGCGTCAGCGTTGTGAAATCAGCATAACGCAGCTTGACGGCGACTGTCTCTGCTGCCAGTTCCTGGTGCTTTAGCTCTCGCCCCACGCCTTGACTCATGCGCCACAATTCCCGGCGCAGGATGTCCGGATTGGCTATGTCCCGGCTGAAGGTCATCTCCTGGCTGATCGACTTGGGCTCGTGCTCCGTCACCACCGGCCGCTCGTCAATCCCGCGCGCCCTGTGAGCCATCTCCGCCCCGTGCTGTCCAAAGCGAGCGTGTAACATCGCCTCGGGTAGCTGCGCCAGGCCGCCGACCGTCGTCACTCCTATCTCGGCCAACCTGGCTGCCGTCACCGGCCCCACACCCCATAAGACGCGCACCGGGAGCGGCGCCAGGAAAGCTGCCTCTTCCCCGGGCCGCACCACCGTCAGCCCGCCCGGTTTGTCCCGGTCCGACGCCACCTTGGCCACCAGCTTGTTGGTCGCCACCCCCAGCGAGGCGGACAGGCCAATCTCCTCTTTGATGCGCCGCTGAAGCTGGGCCGCCACTTCGACCGCTTCCTCCCAGGTATCCACCTGGTCCGTCAGATCGAGGTAGGCCTCGTCGATACTCATCTGCTCTACCAGGGGAGACGCCTGGTGCAATAAGGCCATCACCTGGCGGGAATAGGTGCGGTACAGGCTGTGGCGGGCGGGGAGTATGATGGCGTCGGGGCAGAGGGCCAGGGCACGGGCCATGGGCATGGCCGAATGGACGCCGAAGGCGCGCGCCGGGTAGGAGGCGGCGGCGACGACGCCGCGCTCCTCGGGACGACCCCCGACGAGCACCGGTTTACCGGCCAGGTCGGGATTCTCCAGCACCTCGACGGCGGCGAAGAAGGCATCCAGGTCCAGGTGAACGATGGCCCGGGGTTGGTCAGCCATGCTCTATCCTTCTATTCGATCCGATAGCGCGCCAGGGCCTGATCGTCCAGTTCGACCCCATGCCCCGGCCGTTGAGGCACGCGCAGCATGCCATTCACCGGCTGCAACGGCTCCCGGACGATGCGCTCGAAATTGAGCACGTCTTCCTCCAGGACGAAGAACTCGACCGTGAGCCCATTGGGCACGGCCGCCGCCAGGTGGACGTGGAGGTTGGCCATCCAGTGGGGCGCCACCGGGATGTCCCAACAGGCAGCCATGTGGGCGATCTTCATCCATTCGGTGATGCCGCCGGCCACGGTGGCATCCGGCTGGAGGATGTCGGCCGCGCGGCGCTCCAGTAATTCCCGGAATCCCCAGCGGGTGGCTTCAACTTCCCCGGTGGCGACCGGGACGTCCAGCGCAGCCGCCACCTGGACGCTGGCCGGAAGATTGTCGGGCATGACCGGCTCTTCCAACCACCAGATATCGTACTTCTCCAGCAGCCGGGCGGCACGGATGGCGCTGGGGGCATCCGACCAGGCGTTGTTGGCATCCACGGCCAGCCGCACCTGCGGCCCGAGCGTCTCGCGCGCCACGCGCACCCGCTCGGCATCGCCCTGGGGATCGAGGCGGCCGATCTTCATCTTGACCGAGGTGAAGCCCATAGCCATGTAACGCTCCATCTCGGCCGCCAGCCCGTCGAGATCCTTGCCTTCGCGGTAATAGCCGCCGCTGGCGTAGGCCGGGACTTCGTCACGATATCCCCCCAATAATTGATATAGGGGCTGGCCGGCGGCCCGGGCGATGATGTCCCACAGGGCGATGTCCAGGGCGCTGATGGCGCGGATGGCGGCTCCGCGGCGTCCTATCAGCAGCGTGGTCTGGAACATGCGCTGCCACAAGCGCTCCACGGCGAAGGGATTCTCGCCTATGATGAGCTGTTTCAGGTTGTGCTGGATGGCGGTGTGGATCAGGTGCCCCTCGCCGGCGTAGCGCCCGCCGACGGTGAAACCCAGGCCGCGCAGGCCCTCGTCGGTCTGCACCCAGGCGACGACGTACTCGCGGGCGGTGACGACGGTGGTGGCGAACGCCGTGGGCTCGTGCAGAGGGATAGACACCACGGCACTTTGCACATCGGTGATTTTCATTTTCTCTCATCTCCTGGTAAATTGAAAACGCAGTCGATCTCTAAGTTCAGAACCACCCCTTGCGCTTGAAGAATAAGATCATGGCGAGCGGAATAATCAGAAAGATGGCCCAAGCCACGAGATAGCCATAGCGCCAATGCAGTTCGGGCATATAATCAAAGTTCATGCCGTAGACCCCGGCCACGAAGGCAAGGGGCAGAAAGATGGTCGAGACAATGGTCAGGGCCTTCATCACCTGGTTCAGGCGATTGGAGGTGACCGACAGGTAGGTATCCAGGGTGCCAATGGTCACGTCGCGCACCGACTCGCTCAGGTCGTGAATACGCACCAGGTGATCGTAGACGTCCCGGTAGTAGATACGATGCTGGGGGCTGATCTGCGGCAGATCATCGCGGCTGAGGCGGTTCATCACCTCGCGCTGGGGGATGATCATCCGGCGTAAGGTCAAGGTGCTGTGCTTGAGGGCCAGGATGCGCTCCAGGGTATGCGATGTCGGCTGCGCCAGTATCTCATCTTCCAGCCCCTCAATTTCCTCGTCCATGACCTCAATGATGGGCATGTACTCGTCGACGACTTGGTCGAGGATGGCGTGGCACAAGAAATCAGCGCCCCGATTGAGCAGACGCTCGTCGCGTTCCAAACGCCTCCGAACAGCCTGGAGGGGGGGCACCTCCGGCGCCAGGCAAGTGGTGACGAGGTAGTTGCGCGCGAGGAAGCAATTGATCTCCATCGTATCGAGTTCATCCAGGGGAAGGTTGGGGCGCAAGGCATGCACAATGATGAAAAGATAATCGTCGAAGTCATCCACCTTGGGTGCCTGATAACCGGCACTCTGGCAATCTTCGATAGCCAGCGGGTGAAATTGGAAGATGTCGCGCAGGAGGGAGCCGGCTTCCTCATCGGTGAGCGGCTCCAGGCTGACCCACAATAATCCATCCGGTTCGTGGAGGGCCTGGGTGATCTGGGCCAGGCTGAGGTTCGACCGGGGTGAGCCGTCTTTAGGGTAAAAGATGGAATGAATCATAAGGCCTCTCCAATGCGATCATCTCGTACATATCTCAGGGAGCAGCTTACCAAAGTAGAGGCGTTTCGTCAAGAATAGACCTGAAGCTAAGTTGACGTGCCCCCCCGACGGTGATAAAATGTCTCCGAGGAGACATTTCCCAAACGCTGAGAGGCTCTTTTGGGCGGGCCGGTGGCGGAATGGCAGACGCAGGGGACTTAAAATCCCCTTCCCGTACGGGAGTGTGGGTTCGAATCCCACCCGGCCCACTTCACAGCATTACCACTTTCCCTGGAAACTTCAGCCTCTGTATGGCCTCTTTCCCACGTCCCTTGCTCACAAGACAACAACGAATTGCCTAATCAATTGGGTCTGACTAAACTTGGTTGATCAACATCCTTGCGAAGGTTTTGAACCTTCGCAAGGATGTTCCCAACTAATTTTAGTCACACCCTAATCAATTGGCTCCTGTTTAGAACAAGTGCAACCGCTCGAAGTGGACGGCAGTCCACCGCCGGTAGTGCCGGGCTGTCGTCCGGCGGGAGCACCTGTGTTGAACATGAGCCGAAGGATTATTGGAAGCAGGCGATTCTGCGGATACCAAAATCCAAGGTTTAGCTGATGACATCCGGGATGTTCTATGATATGATGTTAGAGTAGAAAGAGTTCGCAAGTTTTCAGGAGGATCTGGCCGATGGCTAAGGGCATATTGGGTCAACCGGCACCTGGCTCATCAGCTTTCGAAGTAGCACTCATCCTCAGCGTTGCGACGTGGACCCTGATCTTAATCGGGCTCAGCGGCTGTGTCGTCGGGGCGCCAACGCCGGCGACTCCGGATGCGGGTACTCCCGGGATTGGGCTCGAATCAGTCGCAACTCCCACCGGCAGCCCCATGACTGGGCGCGGCCCCGAGAGTACAGTCTCAATCTATCCAGTCACTCCGGAACAGGCAGATTTAGCCCCATCCCCAACAGGCGGTGCGGCCATCGAGGTGAATGAGAGCCCGGAGACTCACACTGTTACTCCCACCCGGCCACCTACCCGCCCTGCCCGCGCCAGTGCCACCCCGCCCCAGGCGGGGGCAGACCGGGAGTCCCCGGGGCCGGTGGAGGTCG
The DNA here is from genome assembly GCA_024643945.1 of Anaerolineales bacterium. The sequence goes on along the minus strand of JAHELX010000363.1, from coordinate 187 downwards.
TTGCACCAGAAGCTGAAAGCAGGGCCTCCGCCCAGGATGTTTTAGACGCAAGCGGCGCGCCGGAAGAGCCGGCAGCGCCGGGGCCCAACATCCCGGCCGGAATTGCGACGGCGCCTGTCAATATTCGCGGCGGCCCGGGCACAAGTTACCCGATACTGGGCTTGTTGGAAGCCGGGCAAAGCGTCGA
>JAHELX010000362.1 GCA_024643945.1 Anaerolineales bacterium | reverse complement strand
GCGGCAGGGCTTTCCTGTGGGGACACGGTACCCGCCAGCTTGGAGACGAAAGCGGTCGCTGGGGCGTCGGCAGGTTGGGCGCGTCGGTTAGATTCTCCGAGCCGGTAGTCCAGTAAAACGTGAAGCGTAAAACGTAAAGACGTAAAACGTAAGGGGCTTGTCACGTTTTACGTCTTTACGTTTTACCGCGCCACCTGCCAGTTGATCACATCCCATGTCAGGGCATCGTTAGGGTTGATGACCAGTCCCTGCAATTGGGAGGAAAAGGCGTGAGTATCGGAGAAGTAGACCAGGTACAGCATGGGGCGTTCGTCGGCCAGGATGCGCTGAATCTGGCAGAGGGTCTGGCGGCGCGCCATCGGGTCGGGCTGGGCCTGCGCCTGCTGCAAAAGGCGGTCCACTTCGGGGTTGGTGAAGCGCATCACGTTACCCCCTGCCCCGCCATCTGCTATACTGGGGATGGACCACGAAGCGTAGCGCCAGATTAGGTAGTCGGTGGGATCAATGCCGGGATAGCCTTCGTCCCACAGGTCCAGGTCAAACTGGCCGTGAGCTTCCAGCCCTCCTTCTTCCCAGTTGCCCCACAAATCCTCCGGCCCGGCCAAGTCAGTCAAGACCCGGATGCCGAGCTCCCGCAGCATCTGGGCGATGAGATTCTGAGCATCGGTCAGTGCATCCCAACCGTCGTAGGTAAGGAGGGTTAACTGGAGCTTGGTCCCATCCGGGGCATAGGGCGTGCCGTGCGCTTCCAGCACGCCGTCGCCGTTCAAGTCCAGCCAGCCCGCCTGGGCCAGCAGGGCGCGGGCGGCGTCGGGGTTGTAGGGGCGGGGTGACCCCGCCCCTGCGTCGGCGGCAGGACACACTGCCCAGCCGCGATAAGACTCGCCAAAGGCAACGTTCCCCTGCCCGTCGAATGCCTCTTCGATAAGACGTCCCCGGTCAATCGCCAAATCCAGGGCCTCTCGCACGCGGGGATCGGCCAGGGCAAAGTGCGGACCGGAAGAGCTTGTCCCGGCCTCGGTCGTCTCGCCTTCGTCCGGCGGTTGGCTCAGGTTAAAGACCAGGCGCAACAGCCAGCGGCCGGGCAAGGAGACCAAATGTACCCCTTCCACGTCTTGCAGCTCCTCAATCTGGTCCGGCGTGAGCCACAGATTGACCTGAGCGTCGCCGTCTCGCAGCAGATCGCTACGCACCGCGTCGCGGGGGACGATGGGGAAGACCAGGCGGTCGAGGAAGGGGCGCTCGGTCTGCCAATAGCGTGGATTGCGGTCGAAGACCAGTTGCTTGCCTTCCTCCCACGTTTGAAGCACAAAGGGGCCGGTGCCTACCGGCTGGGTGTTGCAGGCCCAATAGGCCATGCGACCTGGGTCGCCGCAGGCGTGGCGCGGAAAGATGCCTAATCCCCGCCCACCAAACTGTCCCAACATGTTGGCGTAAGGCTGGCGATAGTGCACGACGACAGTGTAGTCATCGGGCGTCTCCACCCAGTCAATCAAATCGAAGCTGGTCGCCCCTGCCAGGCCGTTGTCGGGGTGGCTGAGCGCCTGCCAGGTGAAGCGCACGTCGTCGCTGGTGAAGGGCTCGCCGTCGGACCAGAGGATGTGATCGCGCAGTTTCCAGGTGACGGTCAACCCATCCGGTGAGATGCCGCCGTTTTCGCGGGTAGGCAATTCCAGGGCCAGCTTGGGATAAAAGCTCCCGTCGGGCGCCATCTCGGCCAGGCCTTCGTAGATAAGCTCTCCCAGAAGTTCCTCGTAGCCGGTGTCGCTGAGATAGGCGTTAAAGCCGGGTGGGTCTTCGGGGATGGGGATGGCGACTGTCTGCAGCGAGCCGGGCAGCGGTGGCTGGGTGGGCGGAAGAGCCGGGTTGGCTGTCTGGCTGCAGGCGGTGAGGAGGAGGGCGGTGAGTAAAACGTAAAACGTAAAACGTAAAACGTACCTATAGGTCCCCTTCGGGGAAAACGTAAAGCGTGTTGCGTGTTGCGTGTTGCGTGTTGCGTACCTATAGGTCCCCTTTGGGGGAAGCGTACCCATAGGTCCCGTTCGGGGAAAACATAAAGCGTAAAACGGAATACGGAATACGGAATACGCAGTACGCAGTACGCAGTACGTGTTGCGTGACACGCAGGTTATAGTTTTTCTAGCGCTCATGGGCGCTGAGTATAGCACGGGTGGGGCGAACAGGCCAACGGGGGCAGCGCCTGGGAATCACTGAAACACTGCAATCGGGCCAGGGTGAGCACTACGTCTCGTCGCCTGCCAGCCGCCCGCGCACCCAGGCCAACGCATCCCCCGGCGTGCCAATACGTAGTCTTGCACGAGCTGCCACATGAGGGTCATCCATAAAGTGCCGGCGATTCAAGGTCACCAGGTAGTCCACGCCCGCCTGCATAGCCGCCACGACGATAGGAACATCGGGCGGGTGGGAGATGATGTCCCGGTGAGCCTCCACCTCATGCGGAGATGGGTCGTGCACGATGCGCAATCCCGTGCTGCGCAGGGCCTCCCGGTAGGTAAGCAGTGCCCTTGGAACCTTGCGGGCCACCGCCCGCTCCGTTTCCGCCACTACCTGTTCGGAAACGGTGATGGTGATCAGCTCTCCCTCTGCCAGAAGCAGCAAGGCGCGGGATGCTCCCTCGGCTGAGACGACTCCGGCGAAGAGGGCGCTGCTGTCCAGGAAGAGGTCAGGTTTCGGCATAGTGTTCCCGGTAGTAAGTCTCCCGCTCTTCTTCCAGCGCCTTGAGCACCTCTTCGGGGCTTACACCTTCCTCTTCCATCAGCTCGGCCACTCGATCTCCCAGGTGTGCCACCTGAGAGACGCGCGGGATCAGCAGGAAGGAGCCATCCCCCAGGTCTTCCAGTGTAAACACATCCCCTTCGTCGAGGCCATACCGGTTCCGCAACTCTACGGGAAGCGTGATGACCCCCTTACGCCGGATCTGCACAGTCAACGTACTCATCATCTATTCTCCAGGGAAGAATTTCCGAATTTCTGCCTTCATTATACTACGAACGACACGCCAAGACAAACAAATAGTCTACCTGTTGAGGGTTATTGCAGGCAAGATAGCTATCATTCCTCACCACCCGGGCCAGGTACGCTTCCGCCGCCTCGGCATGGGGCGAACCGATCTTGGCGAAGATCAGATTGCGCGGGCAGGCAGGGGCCTGGCCTTTTCAGCCCGGCCAGTTTGCAGGTAGAGCACTCCCAAGTTGGTCCAGGCGGTAGCTCTGGCTGTCAACCTTGCTGAAACGGATGGTCACCATATGTGGTATGTGCTTCATGGCGCTCGCTCCCAATGAATTGGTGGGAGGTGCGAAGTTGAGTATAACACAGGCGAGAGGGACAGGCCGACCTCTCCCCATTCCTCTTTGCCCGGACATGGCGCCGAGGTGTATAATATGCTCCAGTTTCGCCACAGCATCCCCTGCTGGTTGCCATACCCTAGCCATAAATCAGGTAAGTAATGACACAGGCGTTCACACGTAGAAACACCCTTGATTTGCAAATCGAGCCAAACTGAAGCCGACGAAGGACGAAGGACGAAAGACGAAGGACGAATGATCATCCGCCAATACGTTCATTTGTCCTTCGTCGTCCGTCTTTCGTCCTTCATCAGTGGACCAAGGAGGGATAACTATGTCCAAACCGAAACCAGGACGAGAGATTCTGCTGCTGACTGACGCCGACGTGCGTCAGACGCTGGCCATGGCCCAGGCGGTGGACCTGGCCCGCGCCGGCCTGGAGGCCGATGCCGCCGGCCAGGTGATGGGCGACAAGTATTATATGGACCTGCGCCCGGGTCATTTCACCAAGCCCTTTTCGGGATACAAGGCCGGCGAGGATCTGTTCTTCGTCAAGACCTTCAACTTCTTCGCCGACAACGTGAACCAGGGGCTGCCCGTCACTTCGTCGCAGGTGTTGCTGTTTGAGGCTGAGACGGGCATGCTCGTCTGCCTGATGGAAGCCGGTTGGGTCACTGCCTTGAAGACCGGCGCATCTACGGCCCTCACCGTCGAGGGCCTGTGCCAATCCAACGCGAGGACCCTCACCCTCTTTGGCGCGGGTCTGCAAGGGCAGATGCACCTGGAGGCATTGAGTGTTGTCCGTGACTGGGCCCAGGTCTGGCTGATCGACGTCGACCAGGCCAAGGCGGAGCGCATCGCGCAAGAGATGGGTACGGCCCTGGGACTCAGCATTGAGGCAGCCGACTCTCCCGAAGTGGCTGTCCGCGAGTCAGACGTGATTATCACTGTCACCACCGGCAGTGGCGAATTGGTGAAACACGCCTGGCTCAAGCCGGGCGTGCTGGTGTGCAAAATGGGATCGTATCAGGAATTGGAATTGGAGGTGATAACTCGATCCGACAAGCTGGTGGTAGATAAGTGGGAGTACATCAGTCATCGCAACCCCGAATTGGTCCAGTTGCAGGCCCAAGGCCGCCTCACGCGCCATGCGCTTCACGCCGAGTGGCCCGACGTCGTGGCCGGGCGCAAGCCGGGCCGGGAGAGTGACGAGGAGCGCATCACCTACATCGCCCTGGGCATCTGGGGCGAATACGCCGCTATTCTACCTGCTGTCTACCGTCAGGCGGTGGAAAAAGGATTGGGACAGGTGGTAGACTTATTTGACGTTCAATAATCAGGATTAGAGAATGGTGGGTTGGTAGATTGGTAGATTGGTAAATTGGTAATAGGTCCCCTTCGGGGAAGGGTCGCCCCTACAGGTCGGCCAGGGCAAAGCCAGCAGCGATGGCTTTCAGGTTGTCGTCCATGTACTGCTTCGGTCCAAGTCGAACAGCTTCCTCTAAAGCCTGAGGAGGGAACAAAGCCAGTGGCTTGAGGACGGCAGCCAGGACCGCCAATGTCGTGTTAGTTCTGGGCAGGCGCAGGGGTGACTGGCTGGGATCAATCACCGTCACCTGGGCTCGCGTGTTTACCCCGGCGAACGCCGGCAGAATGAACAGCCGATCGTCCTCGGTCATCAGCGGCAGGTAGCGAGTGACCTTTCGGTATCCGTCTTGCGTCAGGATGAGCAGCGCATCCGGCCGGGTGATGCCCGTGTAATAGATCTCCTCCGGATTCAGAATCAAGTCAGACACGCTGTGGCCGCTCTTGACGGTAGTCGGGTAGTCGTCCCGCTGCGCTGCCCGCAGGCCGGAGAGAACTCCCGCCAGACCGGCCAGGTGCACGGCTGAACGCACCTTGCCACCGGCCGAGCCGGCCACGACCAGGTTGAAGCGATGGTCAAGGGGGCTCTCAAAGCTGGGTTCGACAGGTTGAGGTGAGGGGGTGGGTTGGCCCAGAGTGCCGGCATAGGCCTGGCGATAGGCGGCAGCGTATTCGGGAATCTCTTGCCGCTGCAATACGCCGCTGGGAAACTGAAGCTGATCCAGGGTCTCCATCAGCGCCTTGCGCGAGAATTGGTTGTTGGGCACGTAATAGGCCGTGCACAGTTCCCAGATGTCCAGCAGGCTAAACCCCTCGTTATGAATCGCCTCGGCGATGCGATCCGGCAGGTCTTTGTCGAAACTGGTACCCCGGTAGACGAAGCTGGCGCCGTTGGCGGCCACTGTGGCGCAAATGTCCAGCGGCCGCTCCAGATTGCCGGCGTGGGTCGTCGAAGTGATGGCCCCGGTGGGCGTGGTGGTCGAGTGCTGCCCGCCGGTCATGCCGAAGTTGAAATTGTTGAACACCAGGACGGTGATGCCGACGTTGCGCCGGGCGGCGTTGATGAGATGAGTGCCGCCAATCCCGGTGCCGCCATCCCCCATCAGCACAATTACCTTGAGATCAGGCCGGGCCAGCTTGATACCGGTAGCGTAGGTCGTACTGCGCCCATGCAGGCCGTGAAAGGCGCTTGTAGCGAAGTACTGGTCCGACAGGCCCACACAGCCGATGTCGCTGACGATGACGACCTGGCGCGGGTCGAGCTGCAACTTGACCAGCGCCAGGTTGAGATGGTCCAGAATGAAACCGTGGCCACAGCCGGGGCAGAAGGGGTAGGGAGACTGGTTGCGGTAAGTTTCAAGCGGCGTAATCGTGACAGGTGCCACCGTCATTGGATCACCTCCAGGAATTGATCGGGCGAGATCAGCTCGCCGTCTACGCGGTTGAGCCCTATGACCTCCTGACCCTGGGCGATACGCTCTATCTCGCGCCGGTACTGGCCCAGGTTCAGTTCGGCCACTACGACCTGCCCGACACCCTGGAGCGCAGCCTGAATGGCGGCCTCTGGCACTGGCCACAGGCTATGGATAGTCAGCGCCGATACTTTTTGTCCCTTGTGTCTCGCCCTCCGCACCGCCTCGCGCATGGCTCGTGCCGTCACGCCGTAGCTGATCAGCAGTGTCCTGGCGCCGGGCTC
>JAHELX010000361.1:1773-6405 GCA_024643945.1 Anaerolineales bacterium | reverse complement strand
TGGGGCAAAAACTGCCACCTTGGTGATGAAAGGATACCTGGATGCCAGAATCAGCGCCAGCTCAGCACCTTTCGACATGCCCAGAATCCAGACTTCTTTTCCGCTGGTGATTGGATTGTTCGACAGCCAGGCAAATACTTTTTCAAAATATTCGAGCGGAATCTCTGAAAGCTGGGCGGGTAAACCTTTCTCTCCAAAGTATGCTACAGCTAGCACGTTGAAACCATGCGAAGCCATAACGGCTGCAATGGGGGAATTGACAGCCAAGCCGCTGCCCGAGCCGCCCAACCACACGATCGTTTTATTGTTGGGATTATCCGAATAGAAAAAATCTCCCACGAATTCTTCCGAAATTCTTTGGCTCTCGATCTCCGGAGTCTTAAACAACCGTTCTAGTTTTGCGCTGTCCCGCTCCTGTCCACATTCGGCTGTAATTTCGATAAACATACTCTCACTCACGGAGATATTCTGAGTGATTTTTTCCATCGCTTTGGGATCCTTGCTCCTCACAGAGGCAATCAGCCCCATGCTATCTGCGAAGTCATAGGTTCCAGAATCGGGTTTTTGCTTGGATAAATCGACCCGACCGTTCGCATCAGCCGTGAACCATGCAAAGGACTCATAGAGTACGCTTTTTGCCCATGGCAAACACATGGAAGCGCTTATCTTGACTTTGCCAAACGGTGGCAGCTCAGAAACGGAAATGCTGATCTTTTCGTCGCACAGCGCCACCAGAGGTTGTATGTGTAGTTTCATAGTACAGAACCTCCTATCTTTATCTTTTATATAAGGCGAGCCAAGCGTATAGAAATTCTCTATCGACCGGCGGGGGCAAGCAGCTCTCGATGGTGCCTCATTTGTCGCTTGAGATATTCCTTTCCTTTCTGTGAGATGAGCAAAGGTTCCTGGTCGACAACCCAGCCCTGAGAAAACAACTCGTTCAGGTTTTGTTCGATTTCAGTTTCACTCGCAAACTGCCGGTCAAGTCCAACCAATCTCATCCAGGGGTTATTCCGAAAATCAAAGGCCTGATGGACGCGATCCACCAGGTCGTCTCTTGTCTGAACTTCCCGGTGGTCAACGAGGTACAGCATCCACTCTCTCAAATGCGTATCACGAAAATGCTCATAAACATTAAGCAACCAGAACCCATAACGAGAGAGGTCTACTTTTTCATCGGCGGAAGACCGCAACAGATCAACAACCAATTGGATAGCGCTCCATAAGATCAGGATAGCCACGACCAGTCCGACAAGCATATCCAGTATGCCAAAACGCAGCAGCGAAGCAGCCAGGCCGGCAGTCACACTAAGCGCCACGATCACGTGGTTACGCGAGTCAACCGACTCGGCAATAAAGGCCATCAACCCGCTATGGATCCCGACATAGCGCTGATATGTCCAAAGCATCAGACCGGCCAGCGCGGAGAGAATTGCCGCCGCGAAGGGGAACCAATCCACCTTCGGCACATAGGGAGTAAGGATGCGCTCCACCGCTTCGTATAGGGTAAAGCCTCCCGTTCCGAGCATGAACACCACCAGCAGGTATGAAACGAGACGTTCTTTGTTAAAGCGAATACCGAAGTAAACCAGCAGGCTGGAGAGCAGGTCCAGGATCGTATCGGCCGAATCGTTCAGCAGCCCAACACTTCCAGATAGCAGACCAGCGGGAAGCTTGATCAGTGCCAAGATGACCTGTACGACCAGGGTGACTTTCGAAGCCACCTCGGGTTGGAAGAGGGAACGCAGCTTACGGTTTACCCATTCTGAGGACACCCGAGCTTGCTCCATAACCCGATTAGCCTGCTCGCGCCCGCGTTCTGTTAATGCAAACCGGTCACCTTCTTGAATCACCCAGCCAACTTTGAGGAGCCCTGCCAGATCCTCTGGCAGTCTTTCCAGGCCACGCCTGTTCCACTGGCCTGTTGCATAGAAACCGGGCTGTTGTGATAATGGAAAGGGGGCATTTCCATAGCTGGTTTTGATTTGCTCCATCGTCAATGGGCCATCCAACAAATACACGCAGACTCCCCAGTGAACTCCCCGGAGCTCCTTTGATCGTTTGCGCATTCTGTCGCGGGCCATATTACCGTCCTTGGGTCACCAGAGAACGATTGACTTCGCCTAGGGCTGTTTTCAGGCGGATGATCCGGATACCGATTGGAACCAATGCGATAGCCAGCAGGACTGATCCGATCAAGCTGACGATCTCCCAACCGTCGGGAAAGCCCAACAGCCATATCCCGAGTAGCAACGCGCTCTGCCAGCGCGGAACAACATTCGTAATGAGCAAGCCTATGGCTTGAATGGTTAGACCAACCGCGAGCAGCATCACTCCCATCACTAATATCATCCATCCTTGATGTGAAAAGATAGCCACCAGACCGGGCATCATCTGAGTAAATTGGTTTTCTGGTAAGGTGTCGAGGGCGCTTATGGTCAGACATTCGGCGCCTTTTTCGGCTGCCAAGGCGACCGTGCCCAGAATAGTCAATGCCGCGCCGATGAAACCCGCCCATGCGGCAGAACTATGATCCAGCAACCGCATAAGCTCAAGAGTAACGACAACGAGGATCGCGGCATCGAACAAGACAAGGACATGTCCAAAAGCCAGGAGAGCATTGTGGTGCGCCCGAAGGATGAGCTCCGCGTCAGAAAGTCTATGAGGGTTTAACAAGCCCGGATGGACCGCGAACGCAAACACGAACAGCAGCGGGAAGAGGATAAAGGCTAATCCTGTTCCGATTCGCTTAACGTCATCTAGAACCATGGGTGAAGCTGTAGATGTAGCTTTCATTTTTGTCTCCTTATATTCATGTCGAAATGATGGATACTTATTCAACTGCGATGATTTGACCGCTGGGGAACAGGCATGATTCATCAGGATTTCTTGGCTGGCTCGCGCAGCCGTAGCAGCAGGTCCCAGGCGTTCAGACTGGCATCCCAAATCAGCAGAATCATTACCGGTACGAGCCAGTACAAGCCTGATACTGAAGTTTGAGCAATTTGGCTTATCATTTTTCACGGCTCCATTTACGGTCGGGCAACCAGACAGAACACGAACAACCCCAGGATCACCATTGCAAACGCGCGCGAGTGGCGCGCCAGAATCCATCGGCTGATTGCAAAACTCAACGCGAACGCGGCAAGGAAAACAATAGCGATCTTGATCGGTACCGGCCCCCCCGTCCATCCGAGAAGCGCCGCCTGAAGTGCTATCACGATAAAGACATGAACGAGGTAGATGTTGTAAGATGTTGCCGCGAGTTGTTGATCCAGTTTGTTCGCGTAATTCCAATAACGGACACCGAACGAAACGAACACGACCATTAGTGACAACAACAAAAACGAGCGAAGTAAAGCGAAAGCCAGCAAGTACCCTGTCGATAGATTGGCTGTGCCGGCGGTGTCGGCAAACATGGGCTGACCGAACATGAGATACGTCACTGCCAGCACGGCACTGACAGCCCCCCAAAGGGTCAGAGAGCCGAGCGGCTTGCCATCGGTAAACCATTCACGCGATTGGGCGTATACGCCGAACGCAAAAGCACCGGCGTATGGGACCAGTCGCGTCACTTGGAATTCTAGAAACATATACAGGGTGAACCAACTCGAATCTGGAACAAAGAGTAAAAGAACAAAATATGCGACAGACATTAGCAAGCCGAATGTTACTAATGCGATGAGGATCGAATTGCCAGACTCGACCTTGCGCGCGGCTGGGTGGATTACCGTGCCACGCCACTTACGCACCAACGCATAGACCAGTGCGAAGACGAGAAAGAAAGCAAACAACAACGAAAGAAACCAATAGATCATTTGAGTGGTTGGACCCACGGGCGCTTGGGTGAAGCGGAGCCGAATCTCAAATTGACCCAAGTACCATAGCCAGTATTTCCAGAATGGTCGGATGAGCTTGACTGGTTGGTCGTAGAGCGCGAGAGGAGCAACGATCAACACAGCTAGCGCCCAGGGAATCAAAATCCGCTTGACCTTGTCCTTGAGAAATTCCCATACGCCTTTCTTTTCCAGGGAAGTCAGCGTGAAGTAACCCGCCGCGAAAAAAAGGACGGGCATCATGAACACGTCGAAGAGTTCGCGGATAATGTCCGCCGCAAACGTGGTGGTGTCGTGTATGGTCCAATGCGGAGCGACGATGGCATAAGCCGCGACCGCATGATAGACAATTACCAACACCACCATCAGATAACGAAGATTGTCCATGAATGTGACGCGTGCCGAAGCGACGGATTTGAGTGTCGCTGGCATCGTTGCATCAATCGCACCTGATATTGTTGTGGTTTTCATTTTGTCTCCTTGTTTGTTTTGCCTCTGATCATGTCAGCATTTAGCGACCGGCTGAGGAAGAGCAGTCCCATGAGCGTAGCTGCCGCCGTGCCAATCACGATATAAAAATCGTGCCAACCTTCAACGGCCTGGGGGAAAGTGGTCATGTCATTCTCCTGATCAGGTGTTCACAGTACTACCAGCCCAATCAGTAGACCGTATAAGCCACTCACAAGGAGAGCAATATCTTCACGAACTCGCTCTCCGTCGTAGCCTAAGATGGCTGCTTTTACGGACCCAATGATCGCCATCGAAGACAGGATGAAAAGGGCTGTTATTTCAAGCT
>JAHELX010000361.1:0-1673 GCA_024643945.1 Anaerolineales bacterium | reverse complement strand
GTCGGCTGCACGCGGTGGTTGGGCGGCGCTTTGGTGTCTGTCTCACCCAGAGAAGCTAAGCCGTTAGACTCTTATATACCTGGCGGAGGCTGGAATCGCCCAGTCACCTGTGTCAGTTGCTCTGCAACAGCAAGGAGCGCCATATCGTTCCAGCGCTTGCCAACGACTTGCACACCAATGGGCAGTCCTTCCTTTGTGCGCGCTAGAGGAAGAACGACGACCGGATTGCCCGTTAGATTGAAGAGACCGGTGTACACGCTGGTAGCCAAAAGGTAAGGTATCTTCTGGCCATCTACCTCGACGGTTGCACGTAATTGCTCAATAGGATTCCGGGCTTGGAGATGCGGGTAGGCTGGCAGTGCAGCAACAGGGCACAACCAGGCATCCCAATCGGCCAGGAAATGTTCCATCTTGGCAATGAAGACGTCGCGTTGAGAAAGCGCCCTTGCATATCCCTGCAAATCGGCTCCTGCACCACGCATCAAACCGCGGCTGGTGGGATTCGAGCTGGGAATCTGTTCAGACAGCGCCCGCCACACGAAGCGGGGCAAGTGTAATGGAGATGATCTAACTGTCAATGCCGCTTCTTTGAGTTCCCCGTATACTTGCAGCGCCTGAGCGAAATCAAACTCAGGTGGATCGCGGCGTTCAACGCGACATCCTGACCTGGCCAGTTCTGCGGCCAGGTCCGCCAGGGCGGTTCGTATCTCCGCTGATACCGGAACGCCAAAATCATCGCTCCAGACAAAGTGAAATTCGCGCAAATCCCGGGCGGGGGAAGGTGCCAATGGCACTGGCGGCACTTCCCACTCGCGCTCATCAGGCCCGGCTATGATTGTCAGGGCTAACTGCAAGTCTTCAACCGAGCGGGCCAGCGGCCCTGGAGTAAGAAAGTAACGCAAGAGACCCCTACCTTTACTTCCAGGTGGCGGGGGAATGTGACCGGTAAATGGCACCCGGTAATCGCTTGGCTTGAGACTGAATATGCCACAAAAGTGGGCGGGGTTGCGGACAGATCCGCCAATGTCACTGCCAATGTCCAAAGGTGACATGCCGCTGGCGACCGCTGCCGCGCTGCCGCCACTGCTCCCGCCGGGAGTGCGCCCCAGGTTCCAGGGATTATTCGTGCGACCAAACAACGGGCTGTTGGTTTGCTCATCGCCCGCCATCTCCGGAGTGTTGGTCTTACCCATGATAATTGCCCCGGCCTCACGCAGTCGCGCCACGACCGTAGCATCCTGTTTGGGCACATATGTCGCCAGCGGCCTGAAACTACTTGTCGTACGCATCCCTGTGGTCTCAAAGACATCTTTGATCGTAACCGGCACGCCATGCAGTGGCCCCCAGATTTCTCCACGTGCCAATGCCTCATCGGCTTCCTTCGACCGCCGGCGCGCCTGCTCTTCATCCAACGTGATGATGGCATTCAAGGAAGGATTATGCGTGGCGATATGACTCAAATGTGCCTCTAACACTTCTTGAGACGATGCTCTGTGTTGGTGAATGATACTTGCCAGTTCCTTGGCGGTGAAAAAAGTTAATTCGTCCAATCGATTTGCTCCTTCCTTGATCACGCGGTGCCTCTCAAAAAACCGGCTCACCACCATCGGCCCTAGCTATGCTGGCAACAGCGCTGTCCCCAGCAAGACCAGGCCGCCTACGATGAGCAAGAC
>JAHELX010000360.1 GCA_024643945.1 Anaerolineales bacterium | reverse complement strand
TGGAGGCTACGTTTTTGGGGTTATCTTGACAGACCCAAAGGCCAAGATGCTCAAATCCCCCCGTCTCCTGCATCCCAAAATGAATCAAGCCTTCTTCTACGCCTGCCGCAAAAGAACTTCGGGCTAGATAGATGGAAGACTGGGGATTCTCTTCAACTAACTGTTTCAATTCGGGTTGGGCATTGGCTACAATAATTCCGCAAGAGAATTCATCAAACATAGAACGATCATTGCCGCTATCCCCGGCAACAATGACCTGCTGGGGGGAAAGCTGAAGAAAACGAATGACAAACTGAATCGCTTTACCTTTGCCTGCGGCAGCAGGGATGATGTCCAGGTGTTTTCCGCTGGACCAAACGACATGATAAGCATCGCCCGCTCTGGAAACCCGTTGTCTGATGACTGCTGCGGATTGTTCTGGGTCAGGCGCTTTATCCAAAAAGTAACTGACCTTCAAAGGTGTGTTATATTTTTCGGACTGCATTTCCAGCCCTTCGATCCCCTCAAGGAATTTCACAGCTCTTTCGCGCGAGTACTGTTGATGGAGCAATGTATTCCATTCTTGCAAAGGAGGCATCTGAGCAGAAAATGGTGGAAGATAGATTTCTGTGCCCACCTGAGAAATAATAGCGTCTGCTTCTGGTATATCTTCTCTCTCAAAGCCTTCTAATACTTGATTGAGTCTACGTCCCGTAGACAAGATCAAGAAAAGTCGCTCCTGTTGACGCAGGGTTGTTAACTGTTCCTTTAGCCTCTTTAAGGCTTGGGGATCCCCCGTTAAAGTGTTGTCGACGTCCGAAGCCAAAATCCATTGAAATCGCAAGATGCACCTCACAATGTTAAAACAACTTAGACAGTCCGGAGTCAGGATTACTTATTATAGAAGATAATACCTTGATAAGTCAAGCAGAATTTGCCGGTATGCCGGTAGCGGTGTCAAAATACCAAAAATATACAAGATTGTGTCCCACGTCACATTGACCTTAAAATTCAGCCAAGGGGTTGACATTTGCTTCTTTCAGCGATATACTTAGTGTGGCTTTTACACTATGAAGCCTTTTTGTTGGAGTGAAGATAGTGTAGTTTACACACTTAGTGGGAGGCTAACTGATGAACGTTGAACAGTTGATTGAACAAAGCCAACCCTTCCTGAGTTACTTGGTGGAATGGAGGGAGAGCTGGCAGCCGTTGGATCTGGCTTCGGTGCTTGAGGGACGGCCGGAGCGGGCGGCTGTCATCTCAGTGGACGTGACCAACGGCTTCTGCTACGAAGGGCCACTGGCCAGCCCGCGCGTGGCCACCATTGTGAAGCCTATCGTCGCCCTCTTCCAACGGGCATACGACTTGGGCGTGCGTCACTTCATCCTTCCCCAGGACACCCACGACCCCGAGGCAGTCGAGTTTGGCAGCTATCCGCCCCACTGTGTGCGCGGCTCCAACCAGAGCCAGACAGTGTCTGAAATCAAAGAACTCCCTTTTGCTGACCTGTTCATAACCATGCCCAAGAACTGTATCGACTCGTCGCTGGGCACCGACCTGGACCCGTGGGTGGATGACCACCCCGAGGTGGACACTTTCATCGTCGTCGGCGACTGCACCGATCTGTGCACCTATCAGCTTGCCATGCATCTGCGGGTGCGTGCCAATGCCTTCAACCGGCAGGTACGGGTGATCGTGCCGGAGGATAGTACGGATACTTATGACCTGCCGGTGAACGTGGCCCATGAAATCGGCGCTGTGCCGCACAATGGCGATTTGTTACATCTCATCTTTCTTTACCACATGATGCTGAACGGCGTCGAAGTCGTTTCAAGCATAAAGTAGCAGATAGCGAATGGCAGATACTCAGATAGAAGCCATCGTCCGCCGCGCTCTTGAGGAAGATATGGGCGATGGGGATGTGACCACCGACTGTACCGTGTCGCCGTGGGCGACACTTAAGGGCCAATTCATGGCCAAAGAGGCCGGCATTGTGGCCGGCCTCGAGGTGGCAAAATTGACCTTTGCCCTTTTGGATAAACGTGTGGAGTTCACGCCCCGCGTGACTGATGGTGATCCGGTGGAAATCGGGCAGGTGATTGCTACGCTCAGCGGGACAGGCCGGGCAGTGCTCAGTGGCGAACGCGTCGCCCTCAACTTTCTGCAGAGGATGTCGGGCATTGCCACCCTCACCCGCCACTTTGTGGAGGCGGTGCAAGGCACGCCGGCTGTCATTTTGGATACGCGCAAGACGGCCCCCGGCCTGCGTCTCCTTGACAAATGGGCGGTGCGGCTGGGCGGTGGCCAGAACCACCGCTTTGGGTTATACGACATGGTGCTCATCAAGGATAATCACATCACCGCTGTGGGGAGCATCTCCCAGGCGGTGGAGCGCGTGCGGGCGGGAGACAAGCGCCGACGGCCGATTGAGGTCGAAGTCAAAACCATGGCCGAGCTGCAAGAAGCGCTGGAGCTGGGTGTAGATCGGATCATGCTCGACAACATGAGCCCGGCGGAGATGCGCCAGGCAGTTTCCCTGACCAATGGCCGCGTGCCCCTGGAAGCGTCCGGTAACATTACGTTAGAGAATGTAGCGACCGTGGCTGCCACCGGGGTCAACTACATCTCCGTCGGTGCGCTGACCCACTCGGTTGAAGCTTTGGACATAAGTTTGCTATTGCAATAGTTGTGGAAGATTGGAAGGATGGAAGGTTGGAAGAGTGTAAGGCTGGAAACTTGGCCCAGCTTTCCAACCTTCCATATTCTTCCAATCTTCCATCCTTCCAGAACACACAACACGAGGTAACGACAATGTCCCCTGAAGAGACCTATTTGGAGATGAAAGGCAAGCTCAGTGGCGTGGTTCCAGACTTTGAACTAAGGTATAAAGCTGAGCTGGCCTACGAAATCAACCGCCTGAAAGAGGAAAAAAACGCGGTAATTTTAGGCCATAACTACATGGAGCCGGCATTGTTTCATTCCATCCCGGATTACACCGGTGACTCGCTGGGGCTCAGCCGGAAAGCAGCCCAGACCGATAAAGACATTATTGTCTTCTGTGGCGTGCGCTTTATGGCGGAAACGGCGAAAATACTCAATCCCCAGAAAACGGTTCTCCTGCCGGCAAAGGAAGCAGGCTGCTCGTTAGCGGCCAGCATCACCGCCGAAGATGTGCGGAATCTCAAAAAACAGTTTCCCGGCGTTCCAGTGGTTACCTACGTGAATACGTATGCCGACGTAAAAGCCGAGTGTGATATTTGTTGTACGTCGAGCAACGCGGCGGCGGTCGTGGAATCACTGGGAACTGACACGGTGATATTTGTCCCTGACGAATATCTGGCCAAAAATGTGGCCAGGGAAACGGGAAAGCACATCATCTTTCCCACTCTCACCCCCGATGAACACAGCACTGAATTAGACTATCAACTCATTGGCTGGCATGGCCGGTGTGAAGTCCACGAAAAATTTACCCCGCAGGATATTGCCAACGTCAGACAACAATTTCCGGACGTGGTGATCTTATCTCATCCAGAATGCAGTCCCGAAGTCGTGGCAGCCTCGGACTTCGTCGGGAGCACCAAGGCCATGATTCAATACGTTGAGCAAACCTCCGCGCCGCGCTATTTGCTGTTGACCGAATGCGCTATGGGAGATAACGTCGCTGCTGCCAATCCAGACAAAGAAATGCTTCGCCTGTGCAGCGTCCGATGCCCGCATATGAATGAGATTACACTAGAAGATACGCTCAACGCCCTGAGGTACAATCAATACGTGATTGAAATACCCGAAGAGGTTCGAGTCAGGGCCGCAAAATCAGTAGAGAGAATGATTGCGATTGGGTGAAGGACGCTCAGCAAATGACCGATTGGCTTGAAACCGAGGTATTGATCATTGGATGTGGCATTGCCGGCGGCGTGGCCGCTCTACAACTGGCCGACGCTGGCGTGCCAGTCACAGTTGTGACCCGGGCGCGCGAACCCCAGGAGTCGAACACTTATTACGCCCAGGGAGGCATTATCTATCGGGGGACGGACGACTCGCCGGCGTTGCTGGCCGAGGATCTGACACGGGTTGGCGCCAACCACTGCAACCCCAAAGCCGTCGCCATTCTGGCCGAGGAGGGACCAAACGTGGTGCAGGAGATCCTACTGGAGAAAATTGGCGTCCCTTTTGACCGGACTCCCGACGGTGAACTGGCCCTGATACGCGAGGCCGGTCACTCCACCAAGCGCATCATGCACGCTACCGACATCACGGGCCGAGCCATCGAAGTGGCCCTTATCAAGGCATTAACCACTCGCCCTAATGTCACGCTTCTCACCGGCCACACTGCGGTAGACCTGCTCACACCATCACACCATGCGCTCAATCGACTGGCAATTTACGAACCGCGCTCCTGCATGGGAGCTTATCTTCTAGATCAAGCCAGGGAACGGGTAACTCGTTGCCTGGCCAAGAAGACCATCCTGGCCAGCGGGGGCCTGGGACAGATCTTCCTGCGCACCACCAACCCACCTGGTGCGCGCGGAGATGGCCTGGCGATGGCCTACCGGGCCGGGGCGAGGGTGATCAACAGCGAGTTCATCCAGTTTCATCCCACCGCTTTCTATCACCAGCACATTCCCCGCTTTCTCGTCTCTGAAGCGGTACGCGGAGCAGGGGCACGGCTGGTCAATGCCCACGGCGAACCCTTTATGCAAAGGTATGACCCGGAGTGGAAAGACCTGGCCCCGCGCGATGTCGTAGCCCGCAGCATCCACCGCGAGATGTTGGCGCAGGACGTCCCCAACGTTTACCTGGACTTGCGCTCCTACATCCCCGCTGAGAGAGTCCGGGAGCATTTCCCGACGATTTATGAGAATTGTCTGGCTTACGGCGTCGACATCACCCGCGACCTGGTGCCGGTCGTGCCGGCCGCGCACTATTTCTGTGGCGGCGTTTGGACCGACGAGTGGGGACTAACCACCATCGATCATCTTTATGCCGTGGGCGAAGTGGCCTGCACCGGGGTCCATGGGGCCAACCGTCTGGGGAGCGCGTCGTTGCTGGAGGGTCTGGTCTGGGGACGCCGGGCAGCGCAACACATCCAGCACATCCTTGCCGACCGTCCGGCTCCCGACCCGGCGGAAATCCCTCCATGGCGTGATGACGCCCTGGAGGCAGCCGACCCGGCTCTTATCAGCCAGGACATGAGCTCCATCAAGCGTATTATGTGGAACTATGTGGGCCTGGTGCGTACCACCCCCCGCCTGGAGCGGGCGATCCGTGACCTACGCAACCTGGAAAACGAAATCGAGCGCTTCTATCGCGTGACCCGTCTCACCGACGGTTTGATCGGCCTGCGCAACGCCGTGCGGGCAGCCATCATCGTCGCCCTTGCAGCGTGGGAGAACAAAACAAGCATGGGGTGCCATTACCGGGAGTAATAGAGAAGCCAACGAGGTGGGATATTTTCACTCTATTGCAATAACAAGTAGGGGGCGGGTTTGAAACCCGCCCCCTGTTTATAGGTCTCAAATAGCTCAGCGCGGCACAAACTTCACTGCGTCAAAGGCGACGGTACGGCTGGCGTAAGGCTCGCGCGTGTTGTCGTAGGCCAGCACAAACTCACTGCCCACATTGGCAGCATTGAAGTAATACGTTCCCAGACTCACCCACTGGTTACTATAAAGGCATTGCGCAATGACCCGGTCATGGCGCTGACCGTTGTGCAGAATGCGATAGCGGACATTGGCGCTGGTAGCGTACTCGCCTGGGATGTAGGCGAAGACTTCATAGTGGCCGGCAGCCAACAGACGCGGAGTCCATTTGCCATAGTTAATCGGGTTTATGCTGCTGTTGTACGTCCAGTAAAAGCTTCCCCCGATCCCTTGATAAGCAACGTGCCGTGATTGGAGCGGTCCGCCCCACAAGAAGCTGGCGTCCGTGTTATCCACCACCACTTCAACGCCCGGCCCGGGCGCGGGGGGCGGCCGGAAGCCATCTACACTCCACCACACAACAATAGAGGCAAGGCCGGTGTTCTCGTAATATTCCACTCGTAGGTGGTGGAAGCCAGCGGCTAAGGTGATCGTGCCGCTGTGAGTGGTCGCCGGCTGGTCGTGCCAAAAGTCGATGACCAGCGTGTCATCTACATACAGCCGCACGCCGTCGTCTTGTTTAGAGAAGAAGTTATAAGTGCCGGCAGTGAAATAGAGGTCGCGTGTCCAGCGGATCGAGAAGTTATCCACCGGCAGACCCGGCGCTGGCGAGCCGGTCCCCCAATCGAAGCGAATCTCGCCGTCGATTCGGGTCAGCACTGGCGTTCCCGACAGGTCCTTGTTGTTGAAGTACTCCCCAAACCAACCGGATACCGGCGGAGGTGGCGGCGGCGGGGGAGGAGGCGGCCCACCACCGGGCGTCCACCACAGTTTGGCAACAGCCAAGCCGGTGTTCTCGAAGTAGG
>JAHELX010000359.1 GCA_024643945.1 Anaerolineales bacterium | reverse complement strand
GACATCGACGTGGCGGGGGCGGCCCCGGCGGCCACCTTCCTGGACGAGATGGTGGTGGCCATGAACGCCGTCTTCCCTGGTCTGGCCAGCGCCACCGAGGACGATCGCCTGCAACTGACATCGCCCACCGCTGGCGAGGGGAGCCATCTGGCCCTGCTGCCCTTGCGTCACCTGGAACTGATCGAGTACCCACCTCAACCGGTGAAGACACCGGTGCAGGTCGTGCAGCATGGCGATGGCTGGCCAGTGGTCAACGACGGGGCCGCCGACGTGTTCGCCGAGGCTGAAATCACAGCACCCCAGGGCGTCGTCGGGCCAACCCTGGTGAACGAAACCCTGGGCTGGCGCGTCCGCCTGCTCACCCGCCTGGCCGTCGGCGAAAGGGCTCGCCTGTGGCGTGACGCAGAAGGCGGACTCCAGGCGCAGATCACCGCCCCAGATAGTGCGAGTCGCCCTGTTTCCGGCTCGGATATCCTGGTTGGTCCCCTGGGTGCTCAGGCATGGGTGCCGTTTGAGGGCACCTGGCACCTGACCGGGGATGATGTCGAGCCAGCCGCACTTCAACTGAACAACCCCCTGGCCCCCAGCCTGGTCAGGTTGCACGCGCGGCGGGGCGGCACCGAAGGTCATGCCATTGCCGTAGCCGTCACCGAGAGCGATCTGGCCGGCCCCCACCCTCACCCCGCTCGCGCGCCGCAAGCCGGGGAGGGAAGGGGTGGGAGTGCCGATGGCAGCCCGGCCCGCCTGGTAGGCCGCGTCCGCGCCGAGGGGGGCGCCTACCGTTTGGTGGACGCCGACGAGGCCACCATCGCCTACCTGCGAGCAGGACCGGACGTGGACCTGGCGGCGCATCAGGACCGCGTGGTGGCCGTGGCCGGGCCGCTGCACGCCGGCGAGCCACCGCTGCTGATCGTCCAGCACATCGCCGATCTGTTTGACGTGACGCTGCGCTTCACGCCCGAGGAGGGCGATCCGGTGGAAGAACACTACTCAAGCGTGACCATCGGCATCCCAGATTCGCCACTCACCACTCACCTCTCGTCACTCGTCACTCGTCACTCCCTCGTCTGGCAGATCAACGCCGGGCCTGAATTTTCACAACTGGTCAAGGCGGAGGAGTTGGACAAGGGAACGGTTTTGACTCTGCCTCGCGGCCGGTCGGACTGGCGCTATCTGGACTGCTATAGCAGCCGCTTCAACCAGTCCCGCTTCAATAGCGCTCATTTCGCCGGCGGCCTGTGTTACGACCGTGGTGTGTTCAACGTCAGTCGCTTCGCCTACGTCCCGCCGGAGCCGGTAGCCGCCGTCTTCGCCTCCGCCCACCCGTCGTCGGATCCGCCCACCGAGGTGGTCCTTCGCTGGGTGAGCCACCGGCCGGGGGCCTTACTGGTCAATCTGCCGGCCGACCTGCCGGCCCGCTTCGGCGGGCGGTTTAACACAGCCCGCTTTGGCCAGAAAGAGGAGGCACCCGAACTATATGCGGGGGCGGTCACCGAGCCGCCCGAGGACGAGAACTATCTCGTGGATCTCATCAACGCCCGTAGCACCCTGGTCGAGGCGGCCATCGTGCCGTTAGTACCTCTGGGCTGGGAGGCCGTTCAGATGCCCTTCCGTCAGCCGCAGTTTCTCACCCTGGGTGCCGAGGACGCGCCCGCCCGCCTCTACCTGGCTGAGGAGGGGTTCGATGGGTTCATCGAACTGAGGGCGCGTGAGGCCGGGGCCTGGGGGGACGAGATCGCCGTCACAGCCCGCCCATCGGGGCCGGCCATGCACGACGTAGCGATTATTTACCAGGGAAGTCGCTTTGAGAATGCCCGGCAGGTCGCCCTGGGCCAAAGTCCACCGTCACCACCCCCTACCTGCCAAAAAGGGAGAACAAAGGCGGTCGCCCAGCAAGCCGCACCGGGCGGCGACTTGCCGACTTTGATTCAGGATCTATTAAAGCCCGGCACCGTCGGTGTCTTGCAAGCCAAGGCCGCCGGTGTCCGGGCCGACGTTTCCCGTTATCGCGCGGACTCCATCCGCTGAGTAACAGTAACTATTTTAAGGAGGAAGTGAAATGGCGAACGAGACAACCCCCTACCTCAGCCGCAATCCCGGGGACCTGGTCACCGCCGAGGACTGGAATGAAGTCCAGGAGTTGATCAAAGAGGACATCCAAAACCAGATTGGAGCGGCCAAAGAGGAAATCAAAAAGACCGGCGTCGAAAGGGCGGACAACGCCGACAAATTCGATAACAAGACGCCCAAAGAGTGGACCGAGGTCCTGGACGAACGCTATGCCCCCAAGGTCCACAACCACGAGGGGCAAACCGTCTACCTCCGATACCACAAGCGATTCACTAAAGACACACCCTCGGCGTTCATCCACCACGAGCTTGGCCGGTTCCCCCTGGTGGACATCTATGGGCTTTGGCCTGTCAGCGATGAAGTAACGACCAGCGATGAGGTGGAGTCTAGCGATGGGCTTCCGGTCAAGTTCTTCCTATACTACCATCACGAAGAAGTTGATGAATTTGGGCTGAACGTGCGGGTGTACCGGGAACGAGTCCCCCTGGGACTCCCCATCGCGACGGTCTTGGACGAATACGGTGTCGAGTGGGAAGAAGACGACACGCTGCAAGATGTGCGCAACGATCTATGGCCCAGGCTCTTTGGTCAACCCAACGACGAGATGAGCCACGCTTCGTCGCCCTGGATCGAGGAGAAATGCATCGAACGGCTGAAAATCCGCGAACTCATTGAAAACGACGAGTGGCCCGATATCCGGCTGGCCTTCAGGCCTCAGAAGATCGAGGCAATGCTCATGCCCTTTGTCCAAAGAGAGGCAGAAGGAGAAGTAGCCGCAGCGCCTGGTGAAGGGGTTACGCCTGAGGTCTGGGCCATACCTGTGACTCACGTGAACTACGACACCCTGTTAGTTGAACTCTTGACCCCGGATGAAATTCCCCAAGACATCGTGCTCGACGTGATGCTGCTGCTACGAATCTAGCGACTGCGCAACTAGGAGTTGTACTTGTGAAGCTGACGATCACTTACCAAGGCGAGGATGACCCCTTCGAGGGCGACCGCACACTGTGGCTGCGCAGCCTGCCGGCCGGCGCGCGTGTGACCAAAGCAGCCGTCACCTTGGCGCCGGTCGCACCCGCTGGCGGGACCCTGTTTGAGGAGAATATCAACTTCACCGATAGTCAAGGTGATCTAGGCGCGACCAAGGCCAAAGGCACTGGTTTCGTCGAGGTAGATTTCCACGCCCGCCGCACGCTGGCCGCCGTGAGTGGTAACAACATCACCGGTGCCAGTGTTCAAGTGGATATGGGTGGGGCTTACGTGGACCTCAATGCGCGGGGTGCGATCGGTGGCTCGGGCAGTGACGTGTTCCCTGTGCCGGCCGATGGCAAGTTACCCAGTCTGACAGTGAACAAGTTCAAGTTGACCCAGGCAGGAGCGACCATGTCCGTTACACAAGTGACCGTCCGCTCCGTCCCGACCAACGTCAGCCTGCGCCTGGGACAAATGCCGCCCTTCTGGACGCGACTGGGCGAACTAGCAACCACCGAGGGCGAGACTTCGCCTGACTTTGCCGCTGTGCTCAACGCCTTCCTGGCCGAGGCCACTGTCGAAAACGGCTTCTACGCCATCCCCTTCGTCGTCCACTCTGACACCATCGCCCGGCTGGATGTTGAACTGGCGATAGACTATGCCATCCAGCAGCCCATCCTGCCGCCCTACCTGCCAGAAGTGACCCTGCCCTATGGCTACAGCAGCCTGCCTGGCGTAGGAGAGGACCTGCTGATAGTGGAGCTGCCGCGCAAGGCCAAGCCGCTGGCCGGGACGGGCGGCGCGGTGCAAGGTACGTTTGACGCCAGCCGTGTCGTCTTCGGCGAGATTGGCGAGAGCGGGGCGACAGCCACGACCACCGTCTCGCCAAGC
Organism: Anaerolineales bacterium; assembly: GCA_024643945.1. The sequence goes on along the minus strand of JAHELX010000359.1, from coordinate 2,494 downwards.
CGGGCACTGGCGCAGCCCATCCAACTCGCCGCTGAGACGCCGGTCAGCGGGATAGACCTGCCGCTAGCCAACACCGAGCCGGGCCTGGCCGGTTTGCACCTGGCCTTGCAAGCGGACGCCGACGGCAAGCCATCGGGCGAGGTGCTGACCAGTGCCGGAGTGAGCGTGGAAAAACCGGTGCCGGGGGGCTCGGCCTGGGGCAGCGCGGCGCTGCCGGCCGAGTTCCGCTTCCTGCCGGGCGAGCGCTACTGGCTGGTGCTGCAAAGCGTGTCAGGCCAGGCTTATTGGGATGTACAGCCGGGCGACCCGGCGCTGCCGGCGCTGCAGGCATCGACCGATGGCGGCCTCTCCTGGCGCACCGCTGCCACAGAAGCAGGCGAGAAGCCGCTGGCGGCCCTCTTCCGCCTGCGCCATATACCGGAGCGCTTCAGCGTGCCGCTGCAACTCCAGATCGGCACAGGGCCAGACGCTGTGCGGGTCCGCTTTGATCGCTTTGCGCCGCTGGGCCGGGTGGAATTCGACTTGAATTTTGCCACCGAGTTGGGGGACTACCTGGCCTCGCCGTCTGCTGCTTCCCCTTGCGGCGCGGGCGAACTTCTGACCAATGGCAGTTTCGACCAGCCACCCCACGATGACGCAACCCGCCGGCTGTTTGGCTTTGATGCCGGACGTGGAACGGAGTTGCAAGGTGTGGTGAACCTGAGCCGGGGTATAGACCTGAGCGTAGAGCGGTTCATCACGCTGTCGGTGGACAATGGCCCCCCGAGGCGCATTAACTGTGCCGGCGCCAACCCGGCGCGCACGACCCTGGACGAAGTCATCGCAGCCATCAACCGGGCCATGGGGCCTGGAGTCGCTTTCGAGGTCCTCTCCGATACCTGTTCCCCCTCTCCAACGGGCCGACTTGGCCTCCGGCCGCCGGCAGAGGCAAGTACGATCCGCTTGCAGCCGTGGCGCCAGGCCGGTGTGCCCCAGGGATGGCAGCGTCCGGCCGAGGCCGGGGGGCAGATTTGGCGCTTCAAGCTGCCTACTGCCCATCCCCCCGGCTCGGACACCCTGCAGACTGAGCGTGTCGTCGCCATCCTGGAAGCAACAGAGGCTGAGCCAGCTAGGCTGGCTCAGCGCGTCCCGGTGGCCGGGGGCTGCGCTTATGTCCTACGCTTCCTTTTCTGGTATTTACAGGCCGCCAAGCTTCTTCATACATCCTCGGCGGCGCTGCTTTCAGCAGTACCCGCGGTTCGGAACATCCGTCGGCCCGCGACACCCTCGTGGGAGGTTCGCTGGCTGGATGCGGAAGGCCAGCTTGTCAACAGTGAGAGCGAGGAACTTGACGATGTCGACCAGTTCCCCAAAAACGTAGAAGGGATGTTTCAAGGCGAAGTACGCCTGGTCGCTCCGTCAGGCGCAGTTCAGGCCGAGATCCGCTTCATTCAGCCATCGTCTGGCTTCTTCCTCCTCGATGACGTCTCCTTCGTGCCCACACGCGAAGCCCTGGCGAACGGCGGCCTGAGATTGTGGCAAGTAGACCCCCAGGGCACGCCCGTCTCACCCCTGGGATGGCCCCTTGTGAGCGGATGGATTGACCGCGATCCCACCGGCGCACGTCTGCTGGGTGACGGGCCGGAGGATGCTGTCCTGTCTCAGACCACAACGGCCGTCGCGGGGGAGCGCTACGAATTGCAGGTGCGCGCCCGACCGGTGGGGGCACCGGCCGGCACCGTGGAATCCCAGCCACTTGAGCAACGTGCCCGGCTGGAACTGCACTGGTTGGCCAATGAAGATGAAGTTGGCGAGCCGGTGATCCTACCTCTGGACGGACGCGACTTTCCCACCCACGCCTGGGCCGGAACCGCACCGGCCGGGGCGACCCAGGCCGAGATCCGGCTTATCCAACCTCAGGGTCCAGGCGACCTGCTAGTGGAGTCCGTGTCTCTCTCGCAGGCCGATCTGGTATCCGTGCCCCTCACTTTCCTGGCCGAGACGCCAGGCGAGCTGACGGTCTCCGATCTACGTGTGACCTTCGAACTACCTGAACCACCGCCACTCCCCACGCCACCAGAGCGCGCTGCAGCGGCAGCCGTGTCTCCTCCACCCCGCTCGGCTCTGGCCAACAGCCCTATCAACGTTGTAGCTGGCGTGGGCGACCGCTACTCGGCTATCTTAGGAGGTCTCTCGCCCCCCACCATCACCCTCGCCGAACTGGCCGCGCTGGACCCAGAAACCGAGATTGAAGGCATCTCCCGGGACCGGCGCCTGGAGCTGAAAACGGCCGCCGAGATGATCATGGCCATCAGGACGGTCTCGACTGCCTTCTCGGCCCTGGCCGACGAATCGCTGGAGACACTGCTCTTTGCCGCCCCGGGCGACCTGGTTTCTCGAAGCGGACGTCCCCGCGCAGAGGTCGAGGCTCTCCAACGTGACTTGCGGGCGCTGCGCCTGCTCCTAAAGAACGAGGCTTTCCGCAGTCTACGCCTGTCTGCCTTAATAACTGGGG
>JAHELX010000358.1 GCA_024643945.1 Anaerolineales bacterium | reverse complement strand
GGCGCGCGCTATTTTGGCCCTTACACTGCTGCTGGGGCTGCCTACCAGACACTGGATCTGGCGCGCAAAATTTTTCCTTATCTCACCTGCACTCGCAACATCACGGGTCACGATGAGCGCGCCTGTCTCTACTATCACATCGGACGCTGTGCTGCGCCCTGTATCGGCGCTGTGAATCAGGAAGAATACCGGGCCATCATCGACGGGCTGTGTGACTTTCTGTCGGGACAGACTGAGCCAGTAGTGGCTGATTTGCAGCGTCAGATGCAGGAAGCGGCTGAAGCGCTTGACTTTGAGAAGGCGGGCCTCATTCGTGACCAGCTTCGGGCCATCGAAAGCGTGGTCGAAAAGCAAAAAGTTGTGAGCCCCGATCTGACCGATGAGGATGTAATCGCCTTTGCCCGCGAGAATTCCGAAGCCTGCATGCAAGTCTTCTTCATCCGCGGTGGACGGCTCATCGGGCGCGAATATTTTTTGCTGGAAGGAACCGTCGAGGAAGATGACCGGGCGATTATGACCAGCTTTCTCAAACAATTCTACGACCAGGTGAGCAATGTGCCGCCCGAAATATTGCTGCCGCAGCAAGTGGACGAAGTGATGATTATCCGTGACTGGCTGCGCAGCAAGCGGGGGGCCAACGTAGTGCTCAAAGTGCCGCGCCGGGGCCAGAAGCGGGAGTTGGTGCAAATGGCCGCCGAGAATGCCGCCGAGACCCTGGCTCATCTGCGCGCTCAGTGGCAGGCTGACGAAAGCAAACAAAGCGAGGCGTTATCGGACCTGCAACAGTATCTCAACTTGTTCGAGCCACCCCTCCGCATCGAATGCTACGACGTCAGCACCTTGCAGGGAACAAACACCGTGGCCAGTATGGTGGTCTTCGTGAAAGGTGTGCCGCGCAAGAGTGACTACCGTCGCTTTAAGATTCAGGGGGTTAAGGGCCAGGACGACTTTGCCAGCATGCAAGAGGTGTTGCGTCGGCGTTTCAAGCGGATGCAGGACGCTGGCTACCAGGTAACGGAGAGTCCTGGCAAGAAAGATGAGTACAACGCCTGGAGTCTATTGCCCAACCTGGTGATCGTCGACGGTGGCAAAGGCCAGCTCAATGCGGCCTTGGAGGTGCTGGACGAGTTTGAACTACGCGACGCGCTCGCCATCGCCGGACTGGCGAAACGAGAGGAAGAACTCTTCGTCCCTGGCCAGTCCGATCCGGTGATCCTGCCTCGCAGTTCCCAGGGCCTCTTCTTGGTGCAACGCATCCGAGACGAGGCGCATCGCTTCGCCGTGGGATATCATCGCAAATTACGTAGCAAGCACGGTATTGCTTCCCAGTTGGACCAGATCCCCGGTATCGGGCCCCGGCGGCGACAGGCGCTGCTTAAAGCTTTTGGTTCCATCCGGGCCATTCGTGCGGCATCTGTTGAGGAACTGGCCGCTGTGCCAGGGATGACGCGCCGCGCGGCCGAACAGGTCAAGTCTTCTCTATAGTCTAGAAGCTGTCTGATAAGTCGTGGGGTGGGCTTTTCCCCAGAGGGGACCTATGGGCTAGCCCGTCTGGGCATGCCCCACCTTACTTGCTAGACACACTCTTAGGCTCTCATGTGATGGGGAGTGACGATGATCACGGATCTTACGCTTGAAAATCACGAATTGGTCGAGGCCTTGCGCAGCGCCCGGCACCCCATCCCTTTGAACGAGGAACAGATCAGGGAGCTGGCTCGGCGTGCTCATATCCAGGATGTGTTGCGCGGTGACATCGTGATGCGCCAGGGGGATGAGCCGAAAAACCTCTGTTTCGTTATATCTGGCCAGTTGCGTTCGGCTGATACCAGCGGCGAAAAGCCGCGGTTGCTGAACTATCACGCAGCGAAGGCCTTCGTCGGCGAGCAGGGCTTGCTGTATAACCAGCCCTGCGCTGCCACAGTTGACGTTATCTCCGATGCCAAGCTTGCCTTTTGGGATCGGCAGACGTTCAACTGGTTGCTAGGGCTGAACGACCAGGTCCGCCCCTATCTTGAGGAGTTGTATCGGCACCGCGAGCGGCGTGCGCGCCGGCCTTTCCCCGGCAAGCAGTGGGACGAAGTGACAATTATCCGATCTGGCAAGCATCCTCTGATGTTGCTCAATGCTCTGACCGGGCCAGTTCTGCTGTTGCTTCTCAGCCTGGGCATATTGGTCCTCTGGCTAATGATTGGGGAAGGACCACAAATTTTGATCAGTATAACGGTCGGGCTACCAGTCGCTATTTCACTGCTGTGGGCGGCGTACAACTATGCCGATTGGAGGGACGACGAATATATCGTTACCAGCAAGCGGGTCATCCACATTGAGCGTTACGTCATTTATGGCGAAGAGCGGGATGAAGCGCCACTCATTCGCATCCAGGATGTCACCGTGGAGGCGAGCAATTTGTGGGAACGCCTCCTGAATTATTATGATCTGACCATCCAGACGGCCGGCGCGGGGACGCTCGTGTTCACCGGGATAGCCAATGCCGAACAGGTGAAAGATGTGATCTTCGAGGAGCGAGCCAAAGCTATGGAACGTCGCGAAGCGGCCGACCGGGCCAGTATCCGCAAAGCGTTGGCCAGCAGGGTTGGTATGGACATATCCGATGTAGCGGTACCAGTGGATACGCTGGTACCTTCAAGTGGATTCTTCGCTGAAAGCAAAGTGAGGCGACTGCCTCGCCTCCTTGACTATCTGCGGCCCCGTATGTGGGTAGTTCAGGGGGACACCGTCATCTGGCGCAAGCATTGGTTCGTCTGGTTGGCGAGAACCTGGCCGGGCATACTCCTGACCGTGACCTTGCTGGGCTTGTTCGTCCCCGTCGCGTTCGAGCTGCCTCCGTTCGACGCGTTGGGGCCGGACTCTTGGATGCTGGCGCTGGCTCTGGGATTGGGGGCCCTGGTCTCATTTCTATGGTACGTCTATCTCTACGACGACTGGCACAAGGACGTTTACATTGTCACCAGCGACCGCATCGTAGACGTGGAAAGCAGTTCCTTCCGTCTGCGGGGCGAAGAGCGCCGCGAAGGAACTTTCGACGTGATTCAAAACATTACCTATTCCGTGCCCGGTTTCTTTCACAAGCTGCTGAATATGGGCAGCGTAGTCATAGAGACGGCCGGCACGGCTGCGACTTTCACCTTCGTCAACGTATTCGATCCCAGTGCCATTCAACAAGAAGTGTTTAATCGGATGGTCGCCTATCAAGAGAAGCAGCGACAACAACGGCGGGTACGCGAGGACATCAGAACCGCCGATTGGGTCGGCGAATATCACCTCCTGCATATGGAGGGTGAGCACCGTACTCGCGAGCCGACATCAGAGTAGTTGCGCAGTTCGGCGCATACCCCCGCTGGCAACAATCCATTTCCTATTTGCTGTCACCAGCCAAAACTAAGACGGTTGATAAGCCGGGAGGGAAAACTGAGTTGCTGCATCCGTTCCTGCGTCTCTGCGATGGGATAGGGTATGCGGCGGTATTCAAAGGTGAGATTGTCCAGGTCAAGGATGCCATAGCTGGCGCGAGGGTCGCCGTCGCGTGGCTGCCCCACGCTGCCAGGATTGAGGATGAGGCGTTGATTGTTCAGCGGTTCCGGTCCGTTGTTGGCTGAGGGTACGTAGGCGCGGCATATCCCCCCGGGTTCCTCGGGGGCGTAAAAGATGACCGGGCTGTGTGTGTGGCCTACCAGACAATAGTGGGTAGAGAAATGGTCAAAGTTGACCTGCGCCACAGCCGGGTAAAGGATGTATTCCCAAATGGGATGCCGGGGGCTGCCATGTACCAACGTGAATTGCTCTTCTGGGATCAAGGCGACTGGCAACTCTTGCAGAAATCGGTGATTGCTCTCCGTCAATACATTTCGTGTCCACAACGAAACGTGTCGAGCGTCGGGATTGAAGTCATCCACGTCCAGCTTACCCAAGACTGCCCAATCATGATTCCCGGCAATACACAGGTGGTCTAACCCGGCCAGCAACTCGATGCACTCGTTAGGATCGGGGCCATAGCCCACTACGTCACCCAGGCACCAAACTTTGTCATATCTACCCTCGGCATCTTCCATGACTGCTTTAAACGCAGCCAGGTTGGAATGGATGTCGGAGATGATGAGATAGCGCATGCAAAAAGTCCCTTCGCTACTTGAGTATGTGATTGAGCAAGGGAGTCGAGCCGATGTAGATTCTGCGTCGGGCAGACATACCCCCACACGCATCGTAATATACCATAGAAATTCCTTTTCTGCCAAGAACTTTCTCGTTCCGTGATAGACAGGGGAATGGCAGCCTGTCAGGACTCGTGGAGGTGGACCACGGCAGGATCCCTCGCGGGGTGCGTTCGTTTCTGGGGGCGGACCCTACCCCCAGCCCCTCCCTCCCTTGGCAGGGACAGGCGCGCCGGGCCGGGGGGCAGTTCTCCCCCTTCCCTCGCAGCCTGTCCCTGCCAAGGGGGGAAGGGGGCCGGGGGGGTAGGTCGTCAGGACAGTTCGCCCCGAAATCCGAACACACCCTCCCTCGCGACAAATCTCGACATTTTAGCAGGCGCAGGGTATAATCATTGCAGATTGAGGCAAATGACATCGGAGGCGCAGGTGGCTTCGATTTTTGATCAGCAGACCCTTGATTTTATCAGTCATAGCGAAGTTCAGACACGCCGCCTGGGCGCACGCTTGGCGGAATTGCTCGAGGGGGGGGAAGTCATTGCTTTGCAGGGTGAGTTAGGTGCCGGCAAAACTCGTTGGGTGCAGGGCGTGGGGCAGGGATTGCGAGTGGATCAGCACATCACCAGCCCCACCTTTACATTGGTGAGCGAGTACCCCGGTCGCCTGACGCTCTATCACATAGACCTGTATCGCATCAACCAGGCAGCCGAAGCGTTGGCTTTTGGCCTGGAGGACTATCTCTACGGCGACGGTGTGTGCCTCATCGAATGGGCCGAACGAGTCGCGGAAGTCTTGCCGCCTGACCGCCTATGGATCACGTTTCATTACCTTGACGACACCAAACGCCGCATTACCATGCACGCCGATGGCGACCGTTACCAAAAATTGCTTAAGGAATTCCAGCGCCTTGCCTTTGGAGTACGTACCACATAGACTGTACGCCGTATTAGTACCCCATCACAGGGATTATGATATGATACAGATTACGCCCATGAGGCCGAATCTAACTTATCAAAATCACTTTGATGGGGCACTAGTTGTTACTGGCTACCTGCCATGCTCCTAGCCATTGACACCGCAACCCATTTCGCCGGCCTCGCCCTCTATGGCCAGGGCCAGGTGTGGGCCGAAGAAATCTGGTATTCGGCGATGACCCACACTGTGGAGTTAATGCCGCGTATCCAACGTATATTGAGCACGCAACAGGTGGCGGTCGAAGCATTGACGGGTATTGGCGTATCGCTGGGGCCAGGCTCATTCACCGGACTGCGTATCGGATTGGCGGCAGCTAAAGGCATGGCATTGCCTTATCGTCTCCCCCTCATGGGCGTCTCAACCCTGGATGTGGTGGCTTATCCCCATCAGAAGGCTGGTCAGCCCGTGTGGGCGATCATCCAGGCAGGGCGAGGGCGGATTGGCGTCGCCTGCTACGATCGGGTGGAGGGGGAGTGGGTCCAGACGGTCTCACCTACCCTCACTACCTTTGAGGGGTTATGTGATTTGGCGGCAGAACCTGCGCTCTTCACCGGTGAGATTGACGACCAGGCGGCCAGCCTATTGCGTGAGCGGCTGGGCCAGGCAGCGACCATCCCTTCGCCATCGCTGCGGGTGCGCCGTATGGCCTGTCTGGCCGAATTGGCTGCGGCGCGCCTGACTCGCAACGATGTGGACGATCTGGCAACCTTGGCCCCTATCTATCTCCAGTACCCGGCATCAGGGAGTTGATGGACCTGGCAAGAATTCCCCTGGTAGTAGAGCCTATGCAGATCGCGCACGTACCAGCTATCATGGAGATAGAGCGCGAATCCTTCTCTCTCCCCTGGCCTGAAGGGTCTTACCGGTACGAATTGAGCCACAACGAGCTGGCGCACTATTACGTACTACGCCCTCGATCCGCCGGCCCTTCAATGGTGCCAATGCCTATCTGGCAACGGTTGTGGCAAGCGATACGGCGTCGTCCACCTGCCGATACGGGGCTTATCTTGGGCTACGGTGGCTTTTGGTTAATGTATGACGAAGCACACATCAGTACCCTGGCCATCCGCATCACGTGGCGACGGCGAGGACTGGGTGAATTCTTGCTTGTCGCCTTGCTCGACGAGGCGCAGCGACTGGGCGCCAGCCGGGCAACCCTCGAGGTGCGCGTCTCGAACGTGGCTGCTCAGACTCTCTACGCCAAATATGGTTTTGAACAAGTGGGCCGGCGTAAAGGCTACTATGCTGATAACCGAGAGGATGCTCTCATCCTGACAACGCCGGAGTTTG
>JAHELX010000357.1 GCA_024643945.1 Anaerolineales bacterium | reverse complement strand
ACCGCATTCTATCTGACTCTCGTGCCCATATTTCCAATCTCCTGGCCCGGGCACAAATGACCCCGTTCTCCTACCGTGTTCTATCTGGCCCTTTGGGGCTACGAAATGTCCCGTTTTCCCGTTGTCTTAAATGCGATATCTGGCTATACTGGCTACAGTCGTGTTTCCTGGCCTATGCCAGGTACTGCATTTGGATGTCCCGAAAGGCATCCAGGTCCGACTGTCTCTCAGGCTCCCGGTACCATACTTGGGGCAGAAGGCGCAAGTATGGTACGCGGATGGCCTTTTCATCTGTCTCCTCGAAGCACCAGTGAACCCTTACAGAGGAAATGATCGTGTCGGCTATCGAAGATAATGCAACCTGGCTCACCCCTACAGTCGAGGCTTCCCAATGCCAGACATGCTCAAGATGCTGGATGCCGTGTCACACTTCGTCGGCTGGAAGATGACCTATCCGTACCCGGCATATCGGGTCATCGCCCTTGCCCTCCGCGCCTACAAGCGCCATGTAGCGGTCTTGGCCGCCGGCGCTAGCTTCCTCCATCAATCGCTGGCGGCTGACCTGTCCGACGGCACGGTCAGTGGCTTTTGGAACTATGCCATAGAACCAATTTTTAGCCAGGATTGGGTTTAGTACTGTCTGATTGTCCATCGTTCGCTAGCGGCTGCTATAGCCAAGATGATTCTCTCTTTTGCCTCCTTGGAGAAGGCAGAGGGGCAAATTCCCCTTCGACGGAGGTGATGCCTATAACCTTAATCTGGACTGTTGCGAATCGGATACAACAGGACATCCAAAGAACGGAGGTAAGAAACAATGTCGTACAAGTATGACAAGTTATATGTAGCCTTGGTCACCCCTTTCAAACCAGGCACTGAAGAAATCGACGAGGCGGCATGGCGGTCGTTCCTGCGCTACTGGACTCAGCCCAGGTTCGTTGATGCTGGGGGCAGCGTCATCGTCAGCCCGGAAGCGGGTGAGGCCTTTTACACCACCAAAGAGGAGAAGGTCAGGCTTGCGGAGATCGCCCTGGAGGAAGTGGGAGACAAGATGCTCGTCGTCTCTGGCGTCATGCAGCCCACCACCAAGGGCTGCGTGGAAGAAGCCAAGGCCCTGAAGGAGGCAGGGGTCCATGGACTGTTCCTCATCCCCCCGATGGGCGCCGTGGACATCACATCGAGATGGGACCCCATCAAGTGTCCTGAAGTGTGGACTGACCAACTCAAGGCGATCTGCGATGTGGCGGACCTACCCGTCATCACCCACCCGTCCGGCAGCATATATGGCGGCATGCCCGTGCCAGCCATGCTCAAGATACTGGACGCGGTACCGCAGATCGTCGGCTGGAAGATGATTACGCCAACGTTGCGAGCTACCGCCCAAGCTTTGCGCGAATACTCCGCCTCTAAGCGCCATGTGGGAATTCTCATGGCTGGCGCCACCATGTTCCATGAAGCACTTGCCTACGACCATTTCGATGGCACCGTCAGCGGCTTCTGGAACTATGCGATGGAGCCAATGATGGATCACCTCGATGCTTGGCGGGAAAACGATGTGGTGAAAGCCCGCCAGGTCCTGTTCGACGGACTGATCCAGCTCCACGACTATATCATGGGCTCGGACGGGGACTTTCGGTTGCATAGCGCCTACAAGGTGGCCACCTGGCTGCGCGGCCTGATCCCCGACCCGTTCATGCGGGCGCCACAGCGCAGGCTCCGCACGGAGGAAGTCCGCACGCTCCGCGATCTGCTGAAGAAGGCCCACCTCGAGGTGATCCCGGACAAAGACATCAAGAAAGCGTACCCTGATGTGTAGGGGCTTGGCCTGGGCGATAAAGTAGCCATCGCCGCAGACTACGTCAATGAGCTGGACAAGGCCCACGGGCGCGATGTTACATTCTGCTGTACGAGTAGACCTTCGGCCTGGGCATTTAGCGGATAATCGCAGGGTATCAGACCTGGAGGAAGATCGCGCCGCCTCTCAAGGGGTGGTGCGATCTTCAAGGCCCCCCACAGAGGTGACCAGTTGAAGCAAGCCGGCAGCGGTCAGCCTACGCAGATAACTGTGTCAACCCTGCTTCTCCTTATCACGTTCACGCTCTCTTCCGTCAACGTTGCCCTACCGGCAATTGGCAAAGAATTCAGGATGGACTCGCTTTCCATGAGCTGGATGGCGACGTCGTTCCTCCTGTCCTCTGCCATTCTCCTCCTGCCCTCCGGCAGGTGGGCCGATATGCACGGAAAGAAGCGTGTGTTCCTCTGGGGGGGCGTGGTTTTCGCCGTGGCGTCCTTCTTGCTCGCCTTTGCCAGCTCGCCCGTCGTCTTGATCGCCGTGCGCGCCGTGCAAGGCTTCGGCGCTGGCATGGTGTGGGCTACCGCCACTGCCATCCTGGTCGCTGCCTTTCCCGTGGAGCAGCGGGGCATCGTGTTGGGCATAAATAGCTCAGCCGTGTTCCTGGGCTACACCGTTGGCCCTTTCCTGGGCGGGCTGTTGACTCAGCATCTCGGCTGGCGGAGCATCTTCCTGATCATCGTGCCTGTGGCAGCCACCATCATCCTCTATGGCGCCCGGAAACTGGCAGACGAGCCAACTCAGGCCGGAGATCAACGCTTTGACATTGGGGGATCTCTCATGTTAGGCGTTGCGCTCATCGCCCTGATCTACGGGTTTGGTCTGTTGCCCGCGTTCTCTGGCGTTTGGCTTGCCCTCATCGGCGTCGCCGGCCTGGGGGCGTTCGGTCTGTGGGAAACACGACATGCGAGTCCACTGTTCGACGTGACCATCCTGAAGCGCAATCGCATTTTTGCTCTCGGCAACTTTGCAGTCTTGACAAATTTCAGCGCCACGTTCGGGATCAGCTACCTCATGAGCCTCTATCTGCAATACATTCAGGGGCTCAGCGCCCAGGAAGCCGGCCTGCTGATGATCACAAACCCCCTGGTGCAGGCCGTCTCCTCGCCCGTTGCCGGCTGGCTCTCGGACAGGGTGCAACCGCGCTTGGTGTCCGCGGCGGGCCTTGTCCTGGCGGCCTTATGCCTGTTCGGTCTCAGCCAGCTAAGCCCAGAAACGCCCTTACCCTGGATTATCGTTGAGCTGGCGCTTCTCGGATTTGCCCTGGCCATGGTTCTGACACCCAATGCCAACGCAGTGATGACCTCCGTGGACAGAAGCCTCTACGGGGTCGCATCAGCGGTGAGCGGTATGGTGCGGGTGGTGGGCCAGATGTCCAGCATGGCGATTGCAATGGTGGTCTTTGGGATATTTCTCGGGCGAGTCACGATCGCTCCCCAAAACTATTCCCAGCTTCTGCAAAGCACGCGAGTCGCCTTCGTCATCTTCGGGCTCCTCTGTGTCTGCGGCTTTGGAGCGATGATGGCTATGCCGAACTTGCCCCGGCGTCGCGAGGCGACGCAGGTAACCCCGGAGGCGCCAGGCAGCCCAGATCTTCGATAGGTCGCCAGGGGGTAAGGTGCTGGACACACCTGTACGGTGTCTTCCATTGGCCCTCGTACCGTGGATGCGAAGGCAGGCAGACCCCCTGCTGTTTGGCTCTCTAGAACAGGCCACCAGAGCGACGAATCCTTTTGATGGAGGGTACCATGCAACTTTTACCGGACATCTACCTTGTGGGCAGCGGCCACAATGGCATCGGCATCTCTGATCCCTTTGACTGCCACGTCTACCTGCTGGATGGCGGCACGGAGGCCGCGCTCATCGACGCAGGGGCGGGAGTGAACGTCGAACCCTTGCTGGCGAACATCCAGCAGCACATCCCCCTGCACAAGCTGCGCTATATCATCCTGACCCACGGCCATGCTGACCACAGCGCCAGCGCTGCGGCCTTACGGGAGCGCTTTGGCTGCCGGGTGTTCTTGGGCGAGCCGGACGCAGATAGCGTGGAGACGGGCAATGCCGAGGCGAGTGGGCTGAGCGTGGCCGCTCCCCCCGGCGGCTTCGCGCAGAGCTTCCATCTGATCGCCTGCCCGGTGGACCGCCGCCTGCATGATGGAGACAGGATCACCGTGGGTTGCTACGCACTGCAGGCCATCGCCACGCCCGGGCATAGCCCCGGGTCCACCTGCTTCCTGGTGGAGGCAAGCGGGCGGCGCGTCCTCTTCTCGGGAGATTGCATCCAGTTCGCCCCTGTGCAGGGCTTCGTTGGCTGGATCGCCCTGCTCAATTCTGCAAGCACCAACATCAACGACTATCGGGCCAGCGCCCGCAGGTTGGGCGGCATGGCAGTGGACGCGCTTCTGCCGGGGCACCGCTTGTTCACGCTCAGCGACGGCCAGCGCATCATTGACGATGTCATCCAGGGGTTCTCCCGCCTTTCACTTCCGCGGTCGGCGATCTAGGGTCCAGATTCTTTGGCAGTGACTCCCCAACACACCAGGAGCAATGCGGATATGCCCACCTTATCGAAGCAAGCTTCTTCCCCCGCAAACCAGGTTCCAAGCACTGCTTTTGGCAGCAACCTGCAGGAGGGTGCATCGCCCCCAAAAATGAACGCACCCGAGAAGATGTTCGCCATCGGCTGGGCGTTCTTTGCGACGACACCCGGCGACGCGAGGATGTCCTACGCGCCGCTATCCAGCGGAGCTGTTGAGCCGGATCCGCCACCCCGGCCCCGCTAGATGGCACTTCTGGCCGGGCGTGGCAACTGGAGAAATATCTTCTGGCCGATTATGCCGCTGGGCCTTACTGTTCTGATCGTGAGTTTGTGGAAGCTCAAAGGGGCCAGCAGGAGAAACAAGGGAAAGAACATGGAAGATCATAGAAACATCGCGCCGCGCTGGGTACGTATCCCTGATCTGCGGAACTTCGCTGCCGGCGTCCTGCGACGTTTGGGCCATCCGGGCGACCATGCGACCATGATTGCCGATGTCATGGTCGATGGTGAATTGCGCGGCTATGCTGACCACGGAGTCCAGATGTTGGGATCGTTCCTCCCAACATCACCGAGCGGCCGTCACAATCCGCGACCGGCTGTCCGCATCGTCATCGAGAACGAGAGCACATTGCTCCTGGATGGCGACCATGGACTCGGGGTGATGCCGGGGATGCAGGCGATGCGCTGGTGCATTGAGCGGGCGCAGAAACGGCGCGGGATCGCGTGCGCGGCCGTGCGCCGCGCCGGGCACGTGATCGCCTGCGCTCCCTACGTCGAACTGGCGGCGCGGGCCGGCGTTATCGGTTTCGCCTGTGCAAACGTATTCCCGGCAATGGCGCCGCCTGGTGGACGCACCAAAGTGCTTGGCACCAATCCCATGGCCTTCGGCGTCCCGGCGGGGCGCCACTATCCCTTGATACTGGACATGGCGACCAGTACCACCGCAGCGCGGAAGATGCTCATCGCCGCGATGGAAGGTCGGACAGTGCCGGAAGGGTTGATTGCTGACGCGCAGGGGCACCCCACGACGGATCCCCGAGAGTTCTGGCCGCTATCCGGGGTAAGTACTGGATCTATCCTGCCCTTGGGCTGGCCGCACGCAGCACACAAGGGCTTTGGATTGTCGATGCTGGTAGACCTCCTCGCGGGGGTACTGAGCGGGGGAGGGTTTGGACAGACGGCGAACTTGTTCACTGGAGACGTCGGTCAGTTCTACTGGGCACTCGATGTTCGTGCCTTCATGCCCGTGGAGGAGTTCTTGGCGCGCGTCGACGCTCAGATCGACCAGGTCAAGGCAAGCGAATGTATCAACGGCGTCGATGAGATCATCGTACCGGGCGAGCGCGGGCAGAGGCGCCGAGAGGCGCTGCTGGAGCGCGGGACGCTTTCGCTGTCCAAGGAAAGTTGGGATCAGCTCGTGAAGGCAGGTGAGGCGGTTGCTCTGACGCCGCCCGAGCTCTCTGATCTGCAGGCATTTCCCTTATAACAATGTGCACACGTAATGGGTGGCTGTAGGGGATACGCGACCGGGCAAGGCAAGCCATCCTCGAAGCCGTGGTCCCCCATGTTCCTGGTCCACAGCGCCAGCTCAAGGTGCCGGTGATCGACAAGCCTTTCATTGAACGCACCATCAGCGCGTTGCCTATATCGCCGGATGCAGATCCGTATGTTCGGCAGTGCGAGAGGGGAAGCAAGCGCCCCTGTTCTCTTACCGTATTCTATCTGGCCCTCTTGGGCTACGGAATGTCCCGTTTTCCCCTTGTCTCAGATGCCATATTTGGCTATACTCGCTACAGTACAATCAGCATGGCACGATTGTGATCGCGGTAGGTCTGAGCAGTGAGGCGTGGGCCAGGTGTCCGTGGCATTGATGCTGTGGGTATTGCATGCCTCTTTCGGCCTGCCGAGTAGAGGCATTTTTCGTTTGGCTTTAGCCTTCATGAGTCAACCTACAGATTGGTGAAGGTTTTCAGTCAAGTGGACGTTGGGCTGATGATCCCAGGCTCACACATCGCAGTAAGGAGGTGATCGGCAAAATAGGAAATTCGTTG
>JAHELX010000356.1 GCA_024643945.1 Anaerolineales bacterium | reverse complement strand
GGACTGACTCCAGGAGTCGTTGCACTGGGAATGGCCGCTGAACTTTCGGCTGGGAGGACATTATTCTACCAAGCTGTTGGTTTCGGTGTGCTCAACTGGATGCAAGCTGAATCGTCCGTCATTTTGAAACATGAGCTGCTCGGATATGAAAAGACTCATCTTGCTTGGAGGGAAAGAGGGGCGAGCTTTGCCTATGGGTTTTTCTCTCTTTATTTGGCTGAGGGTGCGGCACGTCTTCTGGGACCGCCGGTAATTTCCGCTTTTAGAAGGACATCGCAAAGCTCCTGGTTGAGGGATGTCGCGCCCGGACCTATTCGAAAATACGTAAACCTGGTGAGTACGAAAAGTTATTACGACGTAACCTCTCAATTTGGCAGAGAGGGGTGGAAGGTGATCGAGGACCAGGTTGTAGAGGGACTGAGTCGCTCCACATCGGGAAATATCCTGCTGTTTGCCTACGGACAGGGCCTAGGATTTGCTTGGGGTATCAAAAACATCCTGCTTAACCCTAATATCCTGCCAGTCTGGACTCCAATTAGGCAATAAATCGTGAAAACTAGACTGAGATTTTATGGCCCACCGCTGATAACCGGCTTGCTAAGTCTGGTGTATTTGGTGTTTTTCGTTTATTATGACTGGTCTGTCAGCAATTATCAGACGCTTAAAGAGGCTTTCGGGGCCATCGTCTCTCGCAATCCCCGCTGGGTTACCTGGGGAGCCTGGGCTGCTGGTCTTGGCCTAATCGTAGGGCTTATAGTAGCGGTGGGGTTTCTACTGTCGGATTCAGAGGAAGAGTACTTTGAGGAAGTTTTCTTTGACATACCCAAAGCTTTTCCGAGTGCGCGTGGAATTGGTATCTTCATCCTATTGTTATTTGTTTTTATGCTTACCTTTAATGAAGATTGGCGTCTGGGTTTGAGAGACAGCTTTGAATTCATAGGGGTCATCGCTTGGGCCATATTCCTAGTAACAACTCTGATCATATTACCAACGCTTCTTGTTGATATCTTTTACAAGGGGCTGCTAATTCTTATTTTAAAGGGTCAATCTGAAAAAGGTGATGAAGACTGAGCCTGTTCAGAGAAGGCCGCTTGGTCAACCCGCAGAGTCTTGAGGTACTGATCAACATCCGTTCTCATAAGGTAGGATTAGCGGCCTCGGCGCGTTTCAAAGCTCCAGTTTTTGCCACCTACGCCGACCTTATGCTACGCTTGCGTATATCCACGAACACTTGCGGCCAGCACCGTCCTGGTGACCGACGGAGACGGAGCTGAAGCCTGCCCTGCCTGCCCCGGACCCGGGGCTGCTCCCTCGGGACCCCTGCGGGGCAAGCCTATGCCGGGACGGCGCACTTGTGGCGGCGGCCTGGGGCCTGCACAGGCACGCACAGGTGGGCCACCTGGATGTGTACACCGACCTGCGCCAGGGCTTCAGCCTGGACCACGCCTACGACCCGCTGGACCGCCTGACTGACGTGGCCTCCAGCCTCTACCCTCAGGACTATGACTATGACCCCATCGCCAACCTGACCCGGCGCGGTGGGGTAGACCTGACCTACGCCGACCCGACCCGGCCCCACGCCGTCAGCGCTACCTCGGATGGCACGACCTACGCTTACGATGCCAACGGCAATCTGACTACCAAAGTCCTGACCGGTGGGCAGGTCGTGACTTATACCTACGACGCCGAGAACCGGCTGACGCAGGTGGTCAGCGACACCGGGGGCAGCCTGCTGACCACATCCTTCGCCTACGACGGCGACGGCCGCCGGGTCAAACGCAGCACATCCGAGGGCGAAAACCGCTACTACGTCAACGATGCCTACGAAACGGGCGACCCGACCTACACCTATGTCATAATCTCCGACGCCGGTGATGAGTTTGTCCCGTCGGCGACCTACGCTGATGGTCTCCACGCCGCCTGGGAAACAGCGCCCGGTAATCTCCTGTATTACGCCCACCAGATCAGCGACACCTGGTCAACTCCGTCCCTCATCGACACATATAGCCGATATGCCTGGGACCCGGCGCTGGCGGTCTACAATGGCGTGCTCCACATCGCCTGGATTGGGAGTAGCAGCACTTATGGCACTCGCCATCTGTACTCCAGTCGCTCAACCGACGGCGGGCTTAGCTGGAGCACGCCGGTCACCCTGTCCGTGGAGTCCACCAGCACGGGGTATGACTCCTCGCAGCCGGCGCTGGCGCTGGATGCCGCCGGGACTCTGCACCTGGTCTGGGCGGAAGAGGCTGACATTGGCAGTTGCAACAGTTGCGAGCACATTTACTATCGCACCTCGACCGACGCTGGACAGAGTTGGTCCGGGGCCACTCGTCTCAATAACTGGACGCCTGGCGGGGCTGACTACAGCCTGCAGCCCGACGTGGCCGTGGCGGACAACGGGGATGTCGCCGCAGTCTGGCGGCGGGCCCCAAGCGTCCTCGGATCGGGAGACATCTACCTGCAGCGGCGGGTAGGCGGCACCTGGCAGTCGCCGCAGATGATCTCCGAAGGGGACGGGCAGGCCGGGTGGCCGCGCATCGCGGTCGCCGGGGACGGCAGCTTGCACGTCGCTTGGTTCTATGGAGGAGTGTATGATAGTGGTGAACTCCATTACCGGTCGTGGGAGGAGAGCGCCTGGAGTGAGATCCGCCCCATCTCCGGCCAGGTTGAGGCTGGCAATCCCTACCTTGCCCAATATGGCGACCCCAACCACGACATCGCTGTCAACCGTGCCGGGCAAGTGTTCGTGGCCTGGATCACCGGGCTCTGCGATACCGCCCTGGTCACCCGCAGCGGCGCGAGTTGGTCTCCGCCGCAGTTCATGGTGGAGAATCTCGGTGGCATGCATCTGTCGTTGGCGACCGGCGAGACAAGCGCGCCTCAGGTCATTCAGTGTGACTCGTTTGGCGAAGCTACTGTTTACCACATCAGCCCCGGGCCGAGCAGCGATATCACCAAGCACTACTACGTCGGCGACCAGCGCCTTGCCACCCGCGCCGACGGTGTGCTATACTACACCCTGTCCGACCCGACCGCGCAGTCCTCGCAGGGGAGCACATCCCTGGTGATGACCAAGGCCAACGGTGATGAAGTGGGACATGTCTTGTACGACGACTACGGGGCAGTCTTAACGAGCACCGTCCCTGCTACGTTGACCACCACCCTGGCGGGAAGTGGCGATGTGCCAGATCCGGACACCGGGCTGGTTTACCTGGGGGCTGGGCGGTTCTATGACCCGGCGCCGGGGCGTCCCTTGCAGCCCAATCCGGTTGGCGGACCGCCGACGCTGCCCCAGGCGTTGAACCGTTACAGCCCCACGCCCTGGGGTCCGCCGGGGGTGGCAGAGGGAGTGGGAGGTAGTGGCAATTTCATTCCCCTAATCTTTGGTCCCCTGACTCTTAGTACCTTATCCAGCACTCCGGCTAAAGCAACCATTGTTGCCCTAAGTTTGGCCAGACCTCTTCAGAAAGAGATACCATACCTCGTCATCGAGACCTCCTTGCGTGATTTCAACAGGAGTCTCAGGGGAAGTTTCACATTACGAGAGCAGTTTGTGTCAGGTAGCTGGCTAAGACGCTTTGGGGCAAGATTGCCATTCTTCAAGGAACGTTTAACTACGGTACGCATTCGCAGTTCAAATCCACTGAGCGGTATACTATCTAACGGTGACGCAATTGTGTTTGGGACTGGTTTAATCCGGCGAGGGAATCGATCTTTTAGCATCGTCACCGAAGTAGGCGAGTTTGACACCTTGTTCACACGGCTGGGGAAAAACAGCAGATTCACGGGAGGGTTAGGCGTTGGCATTGATTTCATCGTCAATGCTGGTATCGAATACTACACTCTCTCAGAAGATCCTTACTACACCCTTGAGCAGAAAATCACACGGAGTATCATACGAGGTGGTACCAATGCTCTCGGTGGTGCAGCAGGTGCTGCGCTTGCTGTAAGCCTTGCTAGTGCCATATGTGCCAGCCCATTGGCCCCAGCATGTATTGGTATTGGACTTCTAGGGGGCGCTGTGGGTGCTTTTACTGTTGACAGTATGTTAACCGAACCACTCTCACGAATTTTCGTCGGGCCAAGAGAGAGAAGATTACAACCATTGAGTGGTCAATGAGGAGGAGACAATGCAAACCGAGGCTTTTGGTGTTAGCGCTTGCCTCTTTGCTTTAGGAATAACGCTTATTGGAATGGGCCTCTGGCTGACTTTGGGTATAAATCGTGTATGGTGGCAATGGCGCATATTGCCATTTCAGGAAGGGTACTTGTGGGCAGCGATTCCCTTGGGCGTTACTGCCATCTCTTGGGCTATAGGTGCATTCTTGCCACTGAATAGCATCGGCCAAAGAATGTTCTTTTGGGGTGGTGTGCTTCTAATCTTAGTAGCCATTGTCTTTTCCTTTGGCCCGCCTGGTTTTCTCAAACCCAAGTGGCTGCGCGACCTGGAACAGAGACATCCTGATCATATAAAATATCTGCGTGACCAAGCTCGGCAGATGAAAACAGAGCAATGGCTGGAAATTGTTAGCGATCCAATCGGTCTTGAACAATGGGCCGACGAGGAAGTGCATAAACTACGGTTCCGATGAGCATATCAGAACCCTACTCGATCCTGTTGACACCAGCCTGATCATGGGTAGACCATCCCTACGTAATCCTTACAGCGCCGTCCTGACCAGCGCTCTCCCCGTCACACTGATCGCTGCGCCGGCCAGGACGCTGCGCCGGACCCGGACCCGACTGGCGACCCGCCGATCATGCCCCAGGCCTTGAACCGCTATGCGGCGACGCCTTGGGGTCCGCCGGGCGTGGGAGAGGAGGCGGATTCCACCGCAGTCTCGCTATCGGCCTGGCTGGGGATGGCCGGCAACGCCACTCTGGAAATCCTGGGACGTACCGTTTTCCTGAAGCAGCCCCACCTGGCCTTGCAGGGATCCGCCCTGGCTGTGAAGCAAGGGCTGGCCGGTCTGGCCGCCAAAGGGGTTTCTTTTGAGATAACCGTTGCCGGTACCAAAGGTGGCGGGTGGGGGGAGCTGGCGCTTGGCCTCAGTGGACGTATCCCCTTCATCGGGGAGCGGGTGCAAGGTGAACTGGCCGAGCGGCTGGTCATCCTGGAGGCGGTCACCACCTGGCCGGTGATGCGCCGGACGGGCGACCGCCTTCTGTTCCAAGGGATTGGGGAATTTAACCCTACCAGCTTCGGGTTAAGGACGACGCGCTACCAGGTTGGCTTATTGCTGCGCCAGTCTAAGGTAGCCAGTGCGGCAGCCAGTATGGGACTGACCTTCGTGATTGACGTGGGAGTTGAGACGTATGGAGCTGCAACTGGTAGCGGGCGCTGGGGTAATCCTTATTGGACGACTACACAAAAGGGGATCCAGGCCAGCTTGGTAGTCGGTAGCGATGTTCTTTTGGCTGGTGGATTAGTTCTTGCCGGGGTAAACTGGTACTGGACCATCCCGATCGCTTTCGCCTGGGCTGTCATAGCAGAGCCCGTTGTGTTTCAGAACGTCTTTCCTGGATCATATCAGGAAAATCGCAATCTTAAGCCTCTTCTGAGTGGAGAATGATCGACTATGGAGTTTAAGCGAGACTATTGCGGTTTGATTGTCTTCTTTTTGATAGACATTGCTTTTGCAATATGGTGGATCCGAATGAGGTTGGGCCTCGACAAACGGTGGTTTGTAATGCCTGCCGCACCTTTGATTTCGAGAGGCTTTTACTTTGCTTTGCCCACATTTGTGGTGGGGTTCGCTATTGTGCTCTTGACTATGCTGTTATTCTTTCTTGACCCCGAAGCCGATTTGGTGTTTCCACTAGTTGCAGCTTGGGGATTATGGGGGATGGGGTTTATCTTCGCTTACTTTGAACCTGAGTGGCTATCACCGGCCTGGTATCGTTGGCTGAAGAAGGAGCACGGCGACATTTTGCCCTACCTGGCTGAGGAAGCCCACCAGTTGGGACGCAAGAAATGGTTGAAACAGGTGCAAACCCAAGAAGACCTGGAACGCTGGGCGCAGGAGGTGCGGCATCAATACACACTGGAGAACCGCTGAGACTGCTGATCAGCCGCTGATGGCGTTGGGGGCACTGATATGTGTTCCGTGCCCTCAGTGCCTTTCAAGACTTCAGTGATTCGCCCCTTGCCACCTGTATAGGAAGGGAGGCATACTCTGGGCTGCCCGACCCGACCGCGCAGTCCTCGCAGGGGAGCACATCCCTGGTGATGACCAAGGCCAACGGTGATGAAGTGGGACATGTCTTGTACGACGCCTATGGGGCACTCTTAACGAGCACTCTCCCTGCTACGTTGACCACCACCCTGGCGGGAAGTGGCGATGTGCCAGATCCGGACACCGGGCTGGTCTACCTGGGCGACGGTCGTTGGTATGATCCGGCGCTAGGGCGTCCGCTGCAGCCAGACCCAATTGGCGGCCCGCCCACGCT
>JAHELX010000355.1 GCA_024643945.1 Anaerolineales bacterium | reverse complement strand
GATCAAAGCCGGCTTCAAAATGTGCGTGATCGACCCACCCCAGAACTATTGGCATCTCCTGGATGATCTGCCAGAGAACGTTTCCGTCGGCGAGCCTGGCGAAGGAGCGTTTGACTTGATTCACATTTTCGCCACGGATAAGGCGCAGCTTGAAGCCCAGATAGAAACGTTGAAGCAGCACATCGTCCCCACGGGTATGATTTGGGTCTCATGGCCCAAGAAGTCGTCGAAGGTTGCCACCAATTTGAACGAGAACCTCATCCGGGACCTGGCCCTGAAGAGCGGGTTGGTCGACACCAAGGTGTGTGCTGTGGACGAAACCTGGTCAGGTCTCAAGTTGGTGATCCGGTTGAGAGACCGGGCAGGCCAACCGGGCTCGCCCCGCAACACTTAACATCCAATTACAAGACAACTGACATACCCCAGGAGGCAAAGTCCGTTCATACGTCAGGTGATCAAGGGGGTCATCGGCTACGAGGGAGAGTGGACGCCTCAGACGATTGGCTTCGATGGCCCGCTCAACGAAATAGGAGGAGGCAGAGTCATGGCAACACAAGACGTATATCCCCATTTCTTAGGCGACTTGCTGGCCGAGACGGCAGCGGGGGCACCCGATAAGGAAGCGCTGGTCTTCAACGACGAACGGGTGACCTGGGCCGAGTTCGAGCGCCGCGTGGACCACCTGGCCAAGGCCTTTCTGGAACTGGGCATCCAGCGCGGCGATCGGATTGGCATGATCTCGACCACGCGCCCCGAGTATCTCTACACCTATCTGGCTGCGGCGCGCGTGGGCGCCATCCTGGTCGGATTCAACATTCTCTACACGCCGCCTGAACTGACCCACCTGGCGAACCTGACGCGGCCGGTGGCGATGGTAGTGCTGGATCGGGTAGGTGATAAGAAGGTGGCCGAACCGCTCAAGCCACTGATCGATTCGCTCCCCTTCGTCAAGCACTTCATCGTCGTCGGCCAGGAGGCGCCGGCCGGGGCCGTCCGTTTGGATGACCTGATCACATCCGATCACCCGACCCAGGATGAGGCGCTGGTCGCGCGCAGGGCGGAACTGGACGAGAACGACGGCGTATTGATTGTCTTCACCTCGGGCTCCACGGGTTTGCCCAAGGGGGCGGTGCTGACCCACAAGAACATCATCGATAACATTGCGGTCGAAACGCGCCAGTTTGGTATCACTGCCGACGATCGCATCCTGCTCCACCTGCCGATCAGCCACGTCGGCGGCGCGACGGAGTTGACGGTGCCAGCGTTGATGACCAGCGCGACGCTGGTGGTTATGGATCACTACCATCCGGTCCACACCTTGCAAACGATCGTCCAGGAGCGGGTCACCCTGCTGGGCCAGGTGCCAACTATGTACATTATGGAGTTTAACCTGCCCAACTATGCGGAGTTCGACCTGTCGTCGCTGCGAGCGGCGGTCGTGGCCGGCGCGGCCACGCCCCCGCCAGTGATGGCCAGGATGATGCAGATGGCGCCTACCGTCATCACCGGCTACGGGATGACCGAGGTGGCTGGCTTTGTCACGTACACGACGCCGGAAGACGACGCCGAAACCATCGCGCTGACGGTCGGGGCGGTGGCGCCGGAGTTTGAGCTGCGGGTCGTGGACGACGATCACCAGGAGCTGGCTGTGGGCGAGGTGGGCGAGGTCGCCATTCGCGGTACGTGTGTGATGAAAGAATACTTTGACAACCCGTATGAAACGGCAGCCGCCATTGATCAAGAGGGCTGGTTCTACTCCGGCGATCTGGGCAGGCTGGACAGCCACGGCTACCTGACGCTGGTGGACCGCAAAAAGGATATGTACATCACCGGCGGCTACAACGTCTACCCGCGCGAAATCGAGGAACACATCAGCCACCATCCCCAAGTCGCCTTCGTCGCCTGCCTGGGGACAGAAGACGCGGTGATGGGCGAAGTGGGCACCGCCTATGTGGTCCCCAAGCCGGGGGCTGAACTGAGCATTGACGAGATCAGGGCCCACTGCCAGCAAGGCCTGGCAGAGTACAAAATCCCCAAGTATATCGAAATACGCGAGAAGTTGCCGCTCACGGC
The DNA here is from genome assembly GCA_024643945.1 of Anaerolineales bacterium. Next base: position 4,380 of record JAHELX010000355.1, on the reverse strand, counting down.
GCTGGGCAAAGTGGACAAAATGAAATTGCGGCGCGAACTGCAAGGAGGCTGAGTGGAGACTATTCTGCTGGAGAGCAAAGGCCCTGTGGCCTGGGTATGGCTGAACCAGCCGCGCCGGCTGAACGCGATCAACCAGACTACGTTGGCCGAGCTGCGCCAGGCGTTTGAGACGTTGGAGGAGGATGAAGCGGTCAAAGCGATGGTCCTGGCCGGGCGGGGGCAGGCTTTCTCGTCCGGCTTCGACGTGGCGTGGATGGCCGGGCTGGAGGCTGAGAGGGTGGCGCGTGAACTGGCCGGCATACAGGCGGTGTACGACGCTATCGAAGCGTGTGTTAAGCCGCTCATCGCCGCCGTTCACGGGCCGGCGTTGGGCGGTGGCCTGCTGCTGGCCCTGGCTGCTGACCTTCGATTGGCCTCTGAGCGAGCGAGTTTCGGGGTGCCTGAAGTCAAGATCGGCATCTTTCCGCCGCTGGGCCTGGTGCCACGCCTGGAACGGTTGGTGGGCTTAGGCGCGGCCAAGCGCATGGTGCTGACCGGCGAAGCGATAGACGTTGCCGAGGCGCAACGCCTGGGCCTGGTGGATCGCATCCTGGTGGCCGAAGAATTGCAGGCCGAAGCACAAGCGCTGGCCGAGTACCTGGCTGCTTTGCCGCCCACTGCCCTGCGACTGTCTAAAGCCGCCTTTGACGCCGCCCAGCGCCAGGATTACGCTGAGTGGGAAACGGCGCAGTTTGCTGCTTGTTGGGCGTCACCGGAGCGAAAGGCTGCGATGAATGCGTTCCTGAAGACGAGGCATGTTCCAGACTCAGAGTCTAGGGAGACGTAACCGAGGTTGCATGTTGGTCGTTGGATTGGATTTCTAGCATCAGCAGGTACAATAGGCTTTTGGGTTATCTTCATTTTACGCCCATGAGGCCGAATCTAACTTAGCCAAATCACTTTGATGGGGCACTAGCAGGAGGCAATCCCATGAAAGATCGGCCCAAGATCTCTTTGCCGGACGACCGCTATTTTGATCCCAACCCGCGACAGAAAGAAGTCGCCCAACACTTGTACGCCACAATCGCGGATTTACCCCTCGTTTGTCCGCACGGTCACGTCGACCCGCGCATGTTCGCCGACGAAAATTACTCGTTCGGCACCCCGGTTGATCTGCTGATCATCCCCGATCACTACGTGTTCAGAATGCTCTATTCCCAGGGGATTCCCCTGGAAAAACTGGGCATCCCCCGCCTGGATGGTGAGGAGGTCGAGCAAGACCACCGGGTAATATGGCGGGTTTTCGCCGAGAACTTCTACCTGTTCCGCGGCACACCCACCGGCATGTGGCTGACGCACGAATTGTATTCGGTCTTCGGCGTCGAGGACAGGCTGACAGGCGAATCGGCACAGGACATCTATGATCAAATCGTCGCCTGTCTTGAGTCGCCCGAATTTCGACCGAGGGAGCTGTTCAAACGCTTCAACGTCGAAGTGCTATGCACCACTGATGCTGCCACAGATCGGCTGGATCACCATCGCGCCATCCGCGAGTCGGGCTGGAAGGGACGGGTGCTGCCCACCTTCCGCCCCGATGCGGTGGTCAATCTAGACACCCCCGGTTGGCGCCAAAACATCCAGGCCCTGAGCGATATCAGCGGCATCGAGGTCGGCAACTACCGGGCTTTTGTCCAGGCACTGGAAAATCGGCGCGCCTATTTCAAGGAGATGGGGGCCAGGGCCACCGACCACGCCGCCCTGACTGCTTACACGGAACATCTTTCGGAGCAGGAAGCAGAGGCCATCTTCCAACGGGCGTTGCAAGGCCAGGCGACCGCTGAGGACAGCATGCGCTTCACCGGCCACATGCTGATGGAGAACGCCCGTATGAGCATCGAAGATGGGCTGGTGATGCAATTTCATTCCGGTTCGTACCGGAACCACAACTCGTTGATTTTTGAGCGCTTCGGTCCTGACAAGGGAGCCGACATCCCTATCCACGGGGAATTCACCCGGAATCTGCGCCCCCTATTGAATAAATATGGCAACGACCCCCGGCTGACCCTCATCCTGTTCACACTGGACGAAACGACCTATTCGCGCGAGCTGGCCCCCCTGGCCGGGCACTACCCGGCGATCAGGCTGGGGCCGCCCTGGTGGTTCCACGACAGCCTGCAGGGCATGCTTCGTTACCGGCAACAGGTGGTCGAGACGGCCGGGCTCTACAATACGGTGGGGTTTAACGACGACACCCGCGCCTTCCCTTCGATCCCTGCCCGGCACGATCTGTGGCGGAGGGTGGATGCCAACTGGATGGCGGGCCTGGTGGTGCGAGGCATCGTGGACATGGATGACGCCGAGGAGATGATTCAGGACAGCGCCTACCGCCTGGCAAAGAAGGCCTACAAGCTGGGCTAAAAGCAGTGCCGTTCGAATAAGGCCACGTCGTAGGGACAGGGCTTGCCCCTGTCCTGCCAGGGCAACCGCACCCATAGGTCCCCTTTTGGGGAAGGGTTGCCCCTACGAATCGGGTGATCGGGTTATCTGAAAAGTATTGGTTACTGCTCAGCCCATGTCATTCTGAGCGCCCGGACGGCGCGAAGAATCTCGATTGAGGCGCTGCCTGGCGGTTCGGAGCGAGATTCCTCGTCGCTTCGCTCCTCGGAATGACACATTCGCGGGAAGGCTGAGTAGTTACAAGTATTGGGGCAAAAAGCCCTAAACAGAGTGCCTCAGAGGAGTATGTATAGTATGGCCGGTATCAGGAGTTTCGTGGCCATTGAACTACCCGACGATGTCAGGGCGGCGCTGGCCGACCTGCAACGAGACTTGAAGGCCCAGGCCCCGTCCAAGGCAGTCCGCTGGACGCGGCCTGAGTCGATCCATCTCACCCTCCAATTTCTGGGCGACGTGGCTCCCAGTCAGGTCGAGGCCATCGCCGATGCGCTACGGGGGGTCTGCGCCGACCGGACGCCCTTTACCTTCCAATTGAGGGAAGTGGGTGTCTTTCCCAATCCCAATCGGCCGCGCGTGGTGTGGGCCGGTATCGCCGAGCTCAGCGGGGCATTGGCCGCCTTACAGAAGCAGGTGAGCCAAGCCCTGGCGCCCCTGGGCTTCGAACCTGAGAAGCGAGGGTTCACGCCCCATCTCACCCTCGGCCGCGCGGCGCGGGACGCACGCCGTCAGGAATTGGCCGAATTGGGAGATCTGATCACCCGCTTCGACGTCGGAGTCGTCGGCCAGGTGTTCGTTGATCACATCACGCTGATGAAAAGCGACCTGAAACCGAGCGGGGCTGTGTATACGCGGCTGGCGGTTGTAGCATTTGGCAAAACTAGAAACGCACCAATCAAACCCGCCTGACAACTTTCCGATGCGGCTATTCGTTGGAGGATGCTGTCACGGCCACCATCAAGCCAAGAACAATGCAAGCGCCCCCACCAGCAAAATGCCTGCCAAGGCTATGTCGCTTCGTCTCCACATTATGGACATCGGCCGGGCCTGGGTTATCGAGAAAGCCCGGGCCTCGGCCGCATTCACGATGTCCTCGGCGTGACGCAAGCTGTTGACGACCACCGTGATCAGCAATAGGCGGATCGCCTGACATCGCTGACGCCGGAATCCCCCCCGCAGTCGAAGCGCATGGTAGGCGTTGGTCGCCGTCTCCTGAACAATGGGCAACATGTTGAAGGCGACGCCCAGGGCAAAGCCCAGCCCCTTCAGCCCGGCGCGTTCCAGCAGCCCCGACAGCTCACTTATCGAGACCGAAGCGGCGAAGCCGGCTACCGCCGCCAGGATGGTGATGGCCCGCAATGCCATCTGAGTCCCGGCCACCAGCCCCTGCAGCGACAGGGTCACCCCCCCCAGGGTCCAGTCACCCGGGCCGAACAGGGCGGCGGGCACCAGCAGCAACCCCAGGAATAATCCCAGTCGCCAGCTCAACAGAGACCTGAGGCCCGAGGGGTAGAAGACGGCTGCCAGGATCAGGGTCAAGCTACATGCGATGGCGACCCGCCAGCCCTGAGCAAGGACAGCCACCGCCAGGGAGAAGACCAGGCAGCCCAGGTAACCCAGGGTCCCCAGGCGCGGTTCCCACCGCGCCGGATGCCGACGCCCTGAGTATCCAATCATCTCGCCTCCTGGTAGCGGGACGACGTAGGTCGCAGCCTGAGCTGGACGATGCGCCCGGCGTCCCAGGCTAATAGCCCGGCGATGATGCCGATCAGCAAGTGGACCCCAATCAGCCCGCCCAGGACCAGCAACAGCGCTGACGGATCGAGTCCCAGGAGTTTAGCCCCCTTTTCCAGTGTCCAGCCATAGACCGTCAGGATACCTTGACCGGCCAGGATACCTTGAGTGAAGAAAGGATGGACGAAGGGCCACAAAGCAGCCAGGCTGCCA
>JAHELX010000354.1 GCA_024643945.1 Anaerolineales bacterium | reverse complement strand
CACTACCGCACGCCGTGGGAGTACGACGAGGCCGGGCTACGCCATGCAGCCATCCGCGTGGAGCGCTACGCCACCGCCAGCCATTCCGATGCGGTCGCCGGTGGAAATCCGCTGGACGCGGCGCCCTATCGTGACCGTTTCGTCACGGCTATGGACGACGACCTGGACACGCCCGTGGCGCTATCCGCCCTGGATGACCTGACCGACGCCATCCTGGCTGCGGCCGGGGGGCAGGACTTGGTGGCCGCGCAAGGCATCCTGCGCCAATTGACAGGGGTGATGGGGTTGCAGTTGCAACAGGGGGCGTGACAGGTCAACTGGCTGAAGTATGCATATCGAAACCCGGCGATTGGTGCTGCGAGAGCTACAAATATCAGACGCTGCGCCGCTTGCCCAAATATGGTCCGACCCGGATGTCACCAGGTTTATGGGCGGGCCTCGGGATGAAGCACGGTTGCGCCAGGACCTGGAAGATGAGGCGGAATCGGCTGCCCCTCCCAGGATCGACCTTTGGCCAGTGGTCGAGAAGGCATCTGGGGAAGTGATCGGCCACTGTGGGCTTCTCGAAAAAGAGGTGGACGGGCAGGCAGAGATTGAGCTCATCTACGTGTTCGGCAAGTCGGCCTGGGGCCAGGGATATGCAACCGAGGCCGCTATGGCCGTCCGCGAGTATGCTTTTGAGCAGTTGGGCCTGAGGCGGCTGATCGCGCTCATTGATCCTGAGAACGAGGCTTCTGAGCGCGTGGCTCTGAAGGCAGGGTTCCACTATGAGAAGGAAACCCGGCGACCGAGTGGGATAGTCTTGCGCGTGTACGCGGCTCATTGCCGAGAAGAGCTGGAATCCAGAATCTTCCTGCCGACTGTATTGAAGGGAATGCCATAGATTGATACTATTCAAGCGAGGCAGCAAATGGAAATACATTTTATGCGACATGCAACGTTAGCGGTTTCAATCAAGGGAGTCAAGGTTTTGGTTGATCCCATGTTGAGCCCGGCAAAAGCATGGGATCCTATTCCAGATACTCCCAATCCGCAGCGCAACCCGCTGGTTGATCTCCCCTTTGATGAGCGTTCCCTTGGCCAGCTACTCGAAGAGATTGAGGGCGTGTTGGTCACCCATGCCCATTTTGATCACTGGGATGCAAAGGCCAGGCAGTCCCTGCCCAAAGACATTCCTATCTTGTGTCAGCCAGAGGATGTGCCTCGCCTTCACAAGGCAGGCTTCACCTCCCCTCAGCCGATTGGATCGGAGTACGCCTGGAAGGGGATTCAGATCATCCGGATCGGGGGCCAGCATGGTACCGGAGAAATCGGTCAAAGGATGGGCCCGGTATCGGGCTTCGTCCTGCGCGGGGAAGGCGAACCCAGTTTGTACATTGCCGGGGATACAATTTGGTGCTCAGAAGTTGAAGAGGCATTAGTGCAACACCAACCCGCAGTGGTCTTCGTGAATGCGGGTGCGGCGCAGTTCTTGACGGGAGATCCCATAACCATGACAGCCGAGGACGTGGTACACGTCTGCAAAACGTTGCCAGGTGCTAGGGTGATAGCCGCCCCATATGGAGGCGATCAATCACTGTCTATTGACGCGCAAGGAGCTGGCTGAGAAGCTCAGGCAAGTGGGATTGGAGGCGCAGGTGCAAATACCGCTGGACGGAGAGCAGATCCAATTCTGATAGTATGGGTGAAAATCATACCTAGAAGAACGGGTACGCTTGCAGCGCAGCATAAGGCACAGCCCATCGAACCTGGCCCGGAAGATGGGTATATGTGGCTGATGAACCAGAAATAGGTGGGGGTTGCTTTCGCCGAGGGTCTTGTTTATAATTCCAGTGGTGTGGGGACTCGTAAGTAGGGAAACACTGGAGGTCTGAGTAGGGAAGACTATGGGCTTCACAGTGGACAAAATGCAATCTGAAGACTGGGGGGCCGTTCGATCTATCTACCGGGAGGGTATCGCCACAGGCAATGCCACTTTTGAAACGGACACACCTGACTGGCAAGAATGGGACAGGAGTCACCTGGGGGATTGTAGGTTCGTTGCCAGGCGAGAAGGACAGGTGGTTGGCTGGGGCGCCCTCAGCCCGGTTTCCAGCCGGTGTGTTTACGCCGGTGTTGCTGAAGTAAGCATTTACGTCACAGCCTCCGCCAGAGGTGAGGGAATAGGGAAAACCTTACTTCGCACGCTGATCGAAGCATCAGAACGCCAGGGTATCTGGACCTTACAGGCAGGTGTTTTCCCAGAGAATGAGGCCAGCATCGCCCTGCATAAGGCATGTGGGTTTCGGGAGGTGGGCTATAGAGAAAAGATCGGCCAGATGAACGGCCATTGGAGAGACGTTATCCTCCTCGAACGCCGGAGCGAGGTCGTAGGCATTTAACAATGAACAAGTGCACAAGTAATGAATATCACTCAGGAGGAATTCGTATGAACGACCACGTGTACAAACTGATTGAACTAACCGGTTCTTCGACAACGAGCATAGAAGACGCCGTTCAAAACGCGATTGCGAGAGCATCAAAAACCGTCCGGCATATGCGGTGGTTCGAAGTGGTTGAAACCCGCGGCACCCTTGAAGAGGGTAAGGTAGCTCACTGGCAAGTAACGATCAAAGTCGGATTTACTCTGGAAGATTAATCTCCTGTGAGGGTATCACTCAGCTACCGTGGTTAGTGGCGCGGATTTGAAGCGAACTTTGAGATTGACCACAGCGATACCCGCCACGACGAGCAACGAACCGATCATCAAGCGCCAGTCGGCCGTCTCATTCAGGAAGACAATACCGAGAATCAGTCCAATGACCGGGAACAAGTAGGTCACCAGCGAAGCGCGCGTGGCGCCCCAGGCGTTGATCAGGGAGAAGTACAACAGGTAAGCCAGGCACGAACCCAGCAATCCCAGCCACGCCAGTGCGAGCCAGGTGATAGGCAGCGTTGGGAAATGCAGCGGACGCTCGAAAGTCGGCGCCGAGAGCCATAGTAGCGCATCCGCGATCAGCACCACCATGGTAGCCTGCATCAACGGCGGCTGGCCGCGCAGGTGCTTGCGCGAGAAGGTTGCGCCCAGGGCGTAACTGGAGGAGGCGGCCAGAACGGCCATCTGTCCCCAGATACTTCCGCGCATGGCGGCCAGGTTGAGATCACGGCTGACCAGCATTACTACGCCGATAAACCCGACGATCAGCCCCGCAGCCCGCGGCAGGGAGATCTTCTCATCGTGTAACCAGAAGTGGGCGATGATGATGGCGAATAAAGGCGTCGTGGCGTTGAGGATGGCGGCCAGGGCAGAGTCAATTCTGGTCTCACCCCAGGAGATGAGGATAAAAGGCAGCGCGGTGTTAAACACGCCCATGAAAAGATAAGCCAACAGAATTTTGCGGCCGCGTGGAAAGGCCTGTTTTTGCAGGCGCACCACGACCAGCAGCCCAATCAGACCAAACAATAGCCGGAAGGCCACCAAGATAAAGGGGCCAATTTCCTGGACAGCAATCTTGATCCACAAAAACGAGGAGCCCCAGATCAGTCCGAGTAATACAAACATACTCCACTCTTTAAGCTTCATCGGTTTATCCTCCAGTAAACTGGTGCATCGGAAATAGCAAGAATTACGCCTGACCGGAATCGAATCCGCCAGAAGGCTTGAGGAAGGCGATATGCTTCGTCCCGGTAAAGAACGAGGCGAAGTGCAAAGGTGGGTTGGTCATAGATAGATAGATATCCGCCAATCCATCAGCTTTCGCCTGCCAAACGTGCAAAGCCAAGCACATATATTGTAACCACGCCGGAGAGATTTTGTGAAAAACCAGAAGATGAAGAATGGGGGTTAGCTTATGGTGGTTGAGAAATCTTCTTCGATAGTATATAATGCCTCTGGGTTCGAGGTCGCAGGCTGCGTGTAAGAAGGGCTGGCCTGAGTGTGCTCAAGGCTGCAAGATAAAATCGAGGCAAAACATGTCCAACAATGAAGCACAAATAAGCAGAGTCACAAGGTCAAAGGAAGAAGCCAAAGCCAGCTATGATAAGATGAGCCGCTGGTATGATACGCTGGCGGGCAGCTCTGAGAGGAAATATACAGAAAGGGGCTTGCAAAAGTTAGGGGCTGAGGAAGGCGAGACCGTTCTGGAGATCGGATTTGGTACAGGGCATGCCCTCCTGGCTTTGGCTCAATCGGTCGGAAATTCAGGCAAGGTTTACGGAATTGACATCTCGGAGGGGATGCTCAACATCACCCAGGCCAGGATAAGGGAAGCGGAACTATCAGAAAGGGTGGAGCTGAAGCTTGGCGACGCTGCGAAACTCCCCTTCGAGGAGAACTTCTTCGACGCAATTTCCATGAGCTTCACGCTGGAGCTTTTCGATACACCGGAGATACCGACCGTTTTACGCGAGTGTCAAAGGGTTCTTCGAAGCGGTGGGCGCATCTGCGTTGTGGCCATGTCAAAGAAGGGTGAAGCGGGGGTGATGCTGAGACTTTATGAATGGGCGCACGAGAAGATTCCCAATTACGTTGATTGCCGGCCGATCTTTGTTCAGGAAGCGTTGCAGGATGCTGGGCTTCAAGTCCTCGATGTGACTGAATTTTCTATGTGGGGGCTACCAGTGGAGATTGTTTTAGCCAAGAACCTCTAGTTTTGACTGAATCCGATAAAAGTCGAAGATTATCTATCGCCCAGGTGATATGCTGAAGGCAGAAACCAGGGCGATTTCTTTGGAGGTGCAATGATGAGTATATCCAAACGACTTGAGGAAGCGCGCGATGCTTTCGCCCGGCGCGACCTGGAAGCCTCGGCGTTGGCACACGACCCGGAGCGGATCGCCCACGCAACTAGAGAGAAACATGGGGGAGCCAGCAGCCAGTACCTGGGTGACATGGTCTACGGTGGACTGGACGGCATCGTCACAACTTTTGCCGTGGTCAGCGGGGTGGCCGGCGCTGCACTTGGCTCGAACGTCGTTTTGATCTTGGGACTGGCCAATCTGTTCGCCGATGGGTTTTCGATGGCCACCGGTGCCTATCTCTCTTCCAAGAGCGAGCAAGAATATTACGAGCGAGAGTGGCAACGGGAGGCCTGGGAGGTGGAGCACCTGCCCAAAGGCGAACGGGCAGAGCTGTGCGAGCTTTATCGCCAACAGGGTTACTCCGAAGCGGATGCCCATCGCCTGGTCGAGATTCAGAGCCGGGACCCTCAACGCTGGGTCGATACCATGATGGTAGTGGAACTGGGTCTTCTCCCGGATGAGCGCAAGCCGTTGCTTAGTGCTCTGGCCACGCTGTCTGCTTTCGTTGTGGCCGGATCGGTGCGCTGCTGGTTTACCTGGTGGGACTCCTCGTCCCAGTTTCGCCAGTGACTGCTTTCCCTGTATCGCTGGGATTGTCGGGAGTGGCCCTCTTTGGCCTGGGGGCAGCGAAAGTTTTGGTTACTGAACGGAATGCTTTCAGGAGCGGCCTGGAGATGCTGGTGGTCGGCGGGCTGGCATCGGGCGTGGCCTATGTAGTGGGCGCTTTGCTAAAGGGAATCGGCAGCTGACGACCTTGCTACGCGTCACGCAAGGCTGCCCGCGCTGCGAAGTAGCCACACATACCATGCACGCCACCGCCAGGCGGCGTGGACGATGAGCAGATGTAGAGACCTTTAAGCGGAGTTGAATACGGCACGAGGCGAAATACAGGCCGGGTGAAGAGTTGCCCCCAATCCTGGACACCGCCGTTGATGTCACCACCGATGTAGTTGGGGTTGTACTCCTCCATCTCCACTGCAGACTTGACACTGCGAGCCAGGATGAGGTCCCGGAAGCCAGGGGCGAAACGCTCAATTTGAGCCTCGATCCGTTCCGTCATGTCGAAAGTCGAACCATTGGGTACGTGGCAGTAAGCCCAGGCCGTGTGTTTCCCCTCTGGGGCCCGCGTCGGATCGAACAGGCTTGGCTGGACCACCAGCACATACGGCTTTTCGGAATGCTCTCCTCGCCATACGGCACGTTCAGCAGCCACCATCTCCGGCAGTGTGCCGCCCAAATGTAAAGTGCCGGCGCGCGTACATTCCGCCGCCTGCCAGGGGATGGGGCCGTCGAGTGCCCAGTCAACCTTGAACACCCCGGGGCCATAGCGATAGCCTTCGAGCTTGCGCCGATACCCGGCCGGCAGACGCTGGCCTGCAATGCGCAGCAACTGGCGGGGCGTCACATCGCACAGAACAGCGCGGGCGGAAGGCAGCTCATCCAGCGATTGGACACGCACGCCGGTGACGACCTCGCCGCCAAGCGAACGGAGGTAACACGCCAGCGCATCGCCGATGCGCTGCGAGCCCCCCCGGGGCAGAGGCCACCCGACGGCGTGCCCCAAGATGCCGATCACCAACCCGAAGGCGGCCGTTGGTGGCTGGTCGAGGGGTATCATCGAATGAGCAGCCATTCCCCCGAAGAGAGCACGAGCGCGCTCACCCTCAAACAGGCGCTCGGCAAGA
>JAHELX010000353.1 GCA_024643945.1 Anaerolineales bacterium | reverse complement strand
TGCAGGGCGTGGATGCCGACTAAGGTCCAGCCCCCGCTGTCGTCCCCGACGAAGAAGAGCGGCCGGCCGTCAAAGTCGCCGGAGAGGGTTGCCGGCTGGCTGAGCCTGACCCGGACCGCCAACGTCTGGCCTTGCACCACCGGCTCAGGCGAGAGCTCGACGGCGGCGAAGGGAGCCGGGTATGTGGCTTCCTCTGTCGAAGAGCCGGGCGCAGGGATGACCAACCGCTGCCCGATGTATATATAATTCGGATCGCGGATGCCGTTGGCCAGGGCCAGGTCGGTCACAGTCAGGCCAAAGCGGGTGGCGATGGCAAAGAGGGTTTCGCCCCGCCGCACCACGTACACCTGGGGGGCGGTTGGGTTCTCCTCACTTTCTTTCTCGTCTTCGTCGGTGACGATGGCCGGCTCGGCCGTCGGTTTGGCGCCGGGGATAACCAGCCGTTGTCCGACGAAGATCAGGTTAGGGTTGCTCAGGTTGTTGGCAGCGGCGATGTCGGCCGCTGCCTGGCCAAAACGTAGAGCGATGGCAAAAAGCGTATCGCCCGGCTGAACCACGTACTCCTCGCCCGTCTGAACCGGCGGTGCAGCAACCGCCGGTGAAGCCGCGATCAGCGTGGTGGCAAGGATCAACACGCAAACGACCCAACGTTTTTGCATAGACGCCTCGCTTGCCCCCTTGACAGTATAAGGGCTATGGCCCCCTATTAAAGCCCAAAATTAACATAATTGCAAATGGGTGGACCCCACCCCCAGCCCCTCCCTCCCTTGGCAGGGACAGGCGGCGCCGGGGAGGGGAGTAGTTCTCCCCCTTCCCTCGCAGAAATGGCGACCAGAATTGGACCCTCAATCACAGGCGATTTCAGGAGGGGAGCGCTTCTCCCCCTTCCCTGCGAGGGAAGGGGGCCGGGGGGTTAGGTCCCAAATCCAAACGCCCCCCTATGCAGGGCACTTGCGCGCATTAACGTCTTGACGTAGAATTTAGCACGGCCTGCGTGTCCTGTCAACCCATCCTTAGGGCCTGACAAGCTTGCTCAGGACGTGCCTGAAAATTGCCTAAATATAGGTCTTGTTTAGGCATGGCACACCGATGAAGATCAAGAATTCTTTGAGTCTTAGTGTCTTCTTACGCAATACGCAGCACGCAATACGCAGTACGCAATACGCAGTACGCAGTACGCAATACGTAGCTGGATTTTCAGATAATCGCCAAGATACTCATCAGGAGATCGCAGCGTGAATAAAGGCAGGGTATTTTCCGGCGCGCGGCCTACCGGGCGCCAACATCTGGGTAACTACCTGGGTGCCATCAAGAATTACGTGGCCTTACAGAACGACTACGACTGCATCTATTGTGTGGTGGATTTTCATGCTCTCACCACGCTCAAGGACACGCAGCATTTAAAGGAGTGGACGTATGAGATGGTGCTCGATTGGCTGGCGGCGGGTATAGACCCCGACCGGGGCACCATCACCTTTGTTCAATCCCACGTGCCGCAGGTGACGGAACTGCACACCATTTTGAGCATGGTCACGCCACTGGGCAAATTGACCCGGCTGCCCACTTTCAAAGAGAAGGTGCGCCAGCAGCCGGATAACGTCAATTACGGGCTGGTCGGCTACCCGGTGCTGATGGCCTCCGACATCACCCTCTACAAGGCCGACGTGGTCCCCGTGGGCGTGGATCAGGCCAGCCATCTGGAGTTCACGCGCGAGGTCGTGCGTACCTTCAACTATCATTTTGGCCCGGTGCTGGTGGAACCGCAGGCCAAATATACCGAGGTGCCCAAAGTACTGGGTATTGACGGCGTGAACAAGATGAGCAAATCGCTGGACAACCACCTGGAGCTGGCCAGCGAACCGGAGGAACTTGCGGCCCGGGTGCGCATGATGGTCACCGATCCGCAGCGCCAGCGCCGCACCGACCCCGGCCGGCCGGAGGTGTGTAACGTCTTCTCGCTGCACCAGATTTTCACAGCCCAGGAGATGGTGCAGCAGATTGATGCTGACTGCCGCACGGCTGGCATCGGCTGTGTGGATTGTAAGCAGATCCTGGCCCAGAATCTGACGGATCACCTGGCCCCCTTCCGCGAGCGACGCGCCCAACTGGCTGACGATCCCGACTACGTGTGGGACGTGCTATACGACGGCGCAGAACGGGCGCGTGCCATCGCTCGCCAGGTTATCGCCGAGGTCAAGGCGGCTGTCGGCCTGCCATAAAACCCGACCAGGAGTACCCTAAATGTTAGAAAACGTACTGGCAGGACATATTGAGATTACGCCCGACGTATGCGGTGGCAAACCGCGCATTGCAGGCCATCGTATCACTGTTCAAAATATCGTGGTGTGGCACGAGCGGATGGGCCTGAGCGCAGACGAAATCGCTACTGAATATGGCCTTACTCTGGGAGATGTGTACGCAGCATTAGCATATTACTACGATCACCGTGCTGAGATCGACGACTCGATTCGGGCTGACCGGACCTTTGCTGAAGAGCTGCGCAAGTTGACGCCATCGAAAATCCCGGAGAAGCTACGTGGCTCAACGCATTAGCTTCTATATGGACCAGCACGTTCCATCAGCAGTCACAGCAGGTCTGCGAAAAGGAATAGTAAGGTGTGAAATTGCTCGCCGTCACCGACAAAGTAGTCGATCTCATATACAGCCCTAGCCTTGTCGAAAACTTCGGTGACGTGAATATGGTGCTGGGTTGCGGCGACTTGCCTTACTACTACCTGGAATACATCGTTACCATGCTCAACGTGCCGCTCCTTTATGTGCACGGCAACCACGACCCGCCTGTGGAGTATTCGTCGAGCGGCCAGGAGTCAACCGGTCCGGGAGGCGGTACCAACGTTCACGCCCGCCTGGTTCACGAGCAGGGACTGTCGGTGCTTGGCCTGGAAGGGTCGGTTCGATATAAGCCTTCGGGCAACTACCAATATACCGAGGCGGAAATGTGGGGGCAGGTGTTCAGGCTGGTCCCGGCGTTGTTACTCAACCGCCTGACCACCGGCCGCCCTCTGGACATTCTGTTGGCCCACTCGCCGCCCTATGGCATCCATAACGGCCGCGATCAGACCCACGTGGGATTCAAATCGTTTCTGTGGTTGATACACCGATTTAAACCCCGTTACCTGATTCACGGCCATCGTCACGTTTACAATCCGTTGGAGATTACTGAGACACAGTACGAACAAACGACTGTCATCAACGTCTATCCCTACAAGGTTTTGGAGATTGACTTGGAGTCCACATGAGACGTGCCAATCTGGAAGGGCTGGTCGTGGCCGATTTTACTCGTGCCCGGCGCAAAGCCTTTATCCACGATATTGTCGCCTTTCTGTTTGGTGAAAACAACGACTTGCTCTCCTTCGATGAGGTTCAGCGTAGACTGAGAGCGCGAGGGCAAGCGTATTCTGGCGTTCGGCCGGTAGAAGTAGCAAAAATCGTCGGCAGCGTGGATCGCTATAAAGACTTTGACCGCGCTTTTCTGCCCACCCAGTCCCGCACCGCCCGGCGCTGGATGAGCGTGGACCGTGCGCACTATGAGGCGATTCACTTGCCGCCTGTCAGCCTGTTCAAGGTGGGCGATCTCTATTTTGTGCGCGATGGGCATCATCGGGTCAGTGTGGCCCGCCAGCAAGGGGTAGAGTTCATAGACGCCGAGGTCATCCAGGTCCAAACGCGCGTGCCCGTCAACCGTAAATTGCGTCCGGAAGGCCTGGTTATCATCGGTGAATACTCCGACTTTCTGGAGCAAACCGGTCTCGATCGTCTGCGTCCCGAACAGCGCATCGAATTCAGCATTCCCGGTCAGTATCTGACCTTATTACAGCACATCGAAACCCATCGTTACTTCTTGGGCCAGGAAAGCCAATGTGAGGTGTCGTGGGAAGAAGCCGTGACGGACTGGTACGATTCCTTTTACCTGCCCATCGTGCGCATCATTCGTGAGCGTAACGTGCTGGCCCATTTCCCGCGGCGCACCGAGGCCGATCTATATATCTGGATAATAGACCATCTACATTATCTCAAAGAGCAATACGGACCCGATTTCAGCCCCGAGGCGGCTACCGACGACTTCACCCGGCAGTTTAGCCGAAAGCGGGTCAAAGTCTTACAACGTGGCGTGAAGCGAGCTATTGCAAGTGTGGGTCAAATTTTGGCACATATCATCCATGGATGAGAGAAAGGCTGGTCTTTCGGAAATTGATGGCGGGCAGCGTATCTGCTGGGGAGACTCGGTCGATGAGTGAACAGGGATTGGTCGTTGCCTTTCAGGGGGAGCGGGGAGCTTACAGCGAAGCAGCGGCCGTCGCTCACTTTGGTCAGGGGGTGCACCCATTGCCGTGCCCCTCTTTCGAGGCGGTCTTTGACGCGGTGACCAGCGGCGGCGCCGGTCGGGGCATCATCCCGGTGGAGAACTCGCTGGCGGGCAGTATTCACCGCAACTACGATTTACTCCTGCGCTACGATTTGGCCATTGTAGGCGAGGTGCAAATTCGCATCGCGCATTATCTGATCGCCCTGCCAGGCGTGAGTCTGGCGGACGTGGGGCGCGTCTACTCGCATCCGCAGGCCCTGGCTCAGTGCGAACAGTCGCTGGATGAGTTGCTGCCTCACGTGGAACGAGTGCCCACCTATGATACCGCCGGTAGCGTGAAGATGCTGCGCGAAGAAGGCATCCGGGATGGGGCAGCCATCGCCAGCCGCCACGCCGCTGATATTTACGACATGACCGTGCTGCGTGCGGAACTGGAAGACAACCCTGAAAATTACACCCGCTTCCTGGTCTTGAGCCGGGATGCAGTCATCCCTGACAACGCGGCCAAAACCTCCATCGTTTTTTCGATGGACAATGTACCCGGGGCACTGTTCAAGAGCCTGGCCGTCTTTGCCTTGCGGGATATCGACCTGACCAAAATCGAGTCGCGTCCCTTGCAGGGTAAGCGTTGGCAGTACTTTTTCTACATTGATTTTGCCGGGAGCGTTCACGAGCCTCATTGCAATAACGCACTCAATCACTTGCAAGAGATTACCACCTTCTTGCGTGTGCTGGGCTCGTATCCTCGGGGGGTGTAATCGGCCTATGGATGACGAAACCGTATCAGCCTGTGACCAATTTAGCAGCGCTGAACTGGGGGCGATGGCCCATCTTTACAGAGGTGAGCTCTATCGAAGCAAGATCTGGCGTCAACGGCTGGATACGACTACCAACTGGGCAGTGGTTCTCACTGGCGTTGCCCTATCCATAACCTTCAGCGATGCCCACAACACGCCGGTGCCTCTTAACCTGGCGGCGTTGATCGTCTTTGTGTTTCTCTTCATCGAAGCCCGGCGTTATCGTTACTTTGACATCTGGCGCACCCGTACTCGTCTGCTGGAGGTGTACTTCTTCGGCCCGATGCTCCGCCGTGAGCCTATTTTAGGACGCAGCGATTGGAACCAGGTGTTAGCCCAGGACTTGACTTATATCCACTTTCACATCAGTATTTGGGAAGCTTTGGGCCGTCGCTTGCGCCGCAACTATAGCTGGATCTTCAGCATATTGGGCGTCAGTTACATCGGCAAGTTGCTGGTACACCCGATGCCATTGAGTACCTTGGACCAGCTCTGGGAGCGGGCCGCCGAGGGGCCGATTGCTGGCGAGGTCGTCATCGCCACAGGCGTGCTGTTTTATACCG
Source organism: Anaerolineales bacterium (assembly GCA_024643945.1). Next base: position 788 of record JAHELX010000353.1, on the reverse strand, counting down.
CCCTCATTTTGCTGGCGCTGGTCACGATGGCGCAACAGAAGGCTACCGGCCGTGCTCATGCCGACACCGACCAACCCTACGAGGACGATCGAATCATGCGAATGGATATTTAGCATGTCCTACGTGATCTCTGTCTTTGGCAGTAGCGTGCCGCAGTCTGGATCGGCCGATTACGAGGCCGCGCGTGATTTGGGCCGGCGGTTGGCCGAGGCCGGCTTCACCGTACAGAGTGGTGGCTATCTGGGCGTGATGCAGGGTGTCAGCCAGGGGGCCAACGAAGCCGGTGGGCACGTCATCGGCGTCACTTGCGCCCAGATCGAGGAGGTTCGGTCGTTAAAGGCAAATCCGTGGGTAAAAGAGGAGATTCGACACCAAACACTGAGCGAGCGAGTGCTCTATCTGGTGGACCATTGCAACGGCATCATCGTTATGCCCGGCGGTATCGGCACCCTATCAGAGCTGGCGCTGGCCTGGAGCTTTGCCCAGGTCGGGGAGATGTCTTCCAAGCCCATTATCCCCGTGGGCGGGTTGTGGCAGCGCACGTTGGCCGCCTTCATTGACCGGACATACGTCCGGCCGCAAGATGTCAAGTTGCTCACGCCGGCCAGGACCCCGGCCGAGGCCGTGGTGCTTCTTGCAAAGAACGTAGCATTGCGCACATAATCGCAACTACTCTGCCAGGCCTCCCGGAGCACCCAATGGTCCCCTGCACAGGGGAAAGCCCCCCCACGGGGCTGCACAGGGGAAAGCCCCCCACGGGGTTTTGAACTATAAACGGGTCAAATCTG
>JAHELX010000352.1 GCA_024643945.1 Anaerolineales bacterium | reverse complement strand
ACTCACGCTGGATTGGTACAGGTGGGCCATCGAGGTAACCAACGTCATAGGTATCACCAAAAACACCCTGATCATCGCTGTTGTGGCGGTGGCGATCAGTACGGTAATCGGCATCCCTACCGGTTGGGCCTTGGGCCGGGGGAACATCCCCGGCAAGGAATTGCTCATGTCCACACTTCTGTTGCCGCGCATGATACCCCCCATCGCCTTTGCGCTGGGCGTAGCCCAGATTTTCTATCGCATCCACCTGATTAACACTCATTTCGGGGTGGCCCTGGCGCACGTGGCTATCTGCGCACCCTACGCTATCCTGGTGCTCTCGGCCACCTTCGAGGGCCTGGACGAAAGGGTGCTTGAGGCTGCAGGAGTGTGTGGGGCTAACCCCTTGCGTACTTTCTTCCATGTGGTTTTACCCCTTATTCTGCCCGGCATTCTCTCTTCGATGATTTTCACTTTCACCACCTCGTATAACGAGTTTACCCTGACGCTTATGACCTATGGGAAGGATACCGTTACGTTGCCGGTGCGGACCTACCTGGCGGTAGGGGAGGGGTATTGGGAGGTGACGAGCGCTATGAGCATCATCCTGGTCATACCCTCGATCATTGTGTTGTTCATGATCCAACGGCAAGTGGCACCGGAGAAGCTGGTGGGCGGTTTTAAAGGAGTGTGAGAGGAATACAATGGCCGACTACATGATCGAACTGCGCAACGTCACAAAACGCTATGGCAATCTGGTTGCCAATGACAACGTCACACTACAGATCCGCCGGGGCGAGTTGATGACCCTGCTGGGGCCGTCAGGCTGCGGCAAGACCACGGCGCTGCGCTGTGTCACCGGTCACAACATCCCGGATGAGGGGCGGGTCTTTATTGATGGCGAAGATGTCACCGACGTCCCCACTTACAAGCGCGAGTTGGGGATGGTCTTTCAAAATTTTGCCCTTTTCCCCCACATGACCGTGTTCGATAACGTGGGGTTCCCCTTGATGATCCGTCGCATGAGCAAAGCGCAGCGGCGAGAACGAGTGATGGAAGCGCTGCGCCTGATCCGTATGGAAGAATACGCGAGTCATTATCCGCGCCAGATTTCCGGCGGTCAGCAGCAGCGGGTGGGCCTGGCCCGGGCTCTGGTCTACCGTCCCAAGGTGCTTCTTCTCGACGAACCTCTTTCCAACCTGGACGCCAAGCTGCGCGAGGAGATGCGCTTTGAGATTCGGGATCTAATTGATCGCCTGGGGATCACCGCGGTATACGTCACCCACGACCAGGCGGAAGCGCTGGCGCTATCCGACCGTGTGGCGGTGATGAACGCCGGACACCTGGAGCAGGTGGCTACGCCTGACGAAATCTATGATTTTCCCCAATCGCGCTTCGTGGCCGATTTCATCGGATTGTCTGATTTTCTGGTGGGTACGGTGATTGCGGTCCATCCGGAAGATGCGCTGGCCATCGCAACAGTAGATGGCCTGGAGATCCATGTCTCCGCCAGGCCAGAGATGTCGCTTGGTCAGAGCGTGCTGCTCTTTATTCGCCCCAACGATGTAGAGTTACTCCCCGCTTCTCACGAGAGCGGCACGAACATCTTCAGCGGCGTAGTGGATAAGATGACTTACCTGGGCGACCGTAACGACTATCGGGTTGTTGTGGGCGGGAGCCTGGAACTCCGCGTGCAGACCGATGGCAAGGTGCGCTTCGACGAGGGTGAGAACGTGAAGGTACACCTGCCCATGCCCCATTGCCGGGTGATCGTGGAATGACCAAATGGTAAGTACAACACAAGTGTACGATGTGGCCCTTCTAGGCCATTACACCAAGGACATGATCGTCTCTGCCGCCGGCACGCGAATCGTCGATGGGGGGGCTTGCAACTACGGTGCAAATGTCGTGGTCAGGATGGGGCTAAAGACGGTCGTCGTCACCCGGCTGGCGAGAGAGGATTTCCACGTAGTGGACGAACTCACGCGGTTAGGTGTGGATGTATTCGCCCGTGTCAGCCCTCAATCCACTTGCCTGCGTCTTGAGTATCCCACGCCCAACGTGGACGAGCGAGTTATCTACGTCACGAGCACAGCCGGGGCTTTTACGCCGGCTGAGGTCGAATTGCTGCAGGCACGGGCCTTCCTCGTTGGCGCCTCCTTGCGGGGTGAGGTCGGCCTTGAAGTCATCCAAGAACTACGTAAAAAGGATGCGTTACTTGCTGCCGATGTGCAAGGCTTCATCCGCGTGGCCCGGGACGGGAAACTGGTTCATGAAGCCTGGCCGGAAAAACAGCAGGTGCTCGCTCACGTGGACGTGCTAAAGGCCGACGCCGTCGAAGCCAAAATGCTCACTGGCGAGGCCGACATCATGCTGGCAGCCCGGATGTTGGCAGACATGGGACCCAGCGAAATTGTGCTCACCCATCGTGACGGCTTGTTAGTCTATGCTGACAGCCAGTATTACGAGGCGGGCTTCTTCCCACAAAAGCTGGCCGGCCGCAGTGGTCGCGGCGATACCTGCATTGCTGCCTATATTGCTAAGCGGCGGACAGCCCCACCAGTTGAGGCCACCACGTGGGCGGCAGCGGTAACCAGCTTGAAGATGGAGGCTGAAGGCCCTTTTCGTAGAGAGATGAATGAAGTCGAAGACTTGATTCGGAGAATGTATGGAGAATAGCCGGCAGAGGTCGCCAATGAGCAGAGAGATGCGGCTTGTCGTCGTTGACGTGGATGGCTGCCTTACTCCAGGGGAAGCAGGTGATTGGAATTGGGAGGCGCTAAAAACCATACGTGATCTGAACCGGCGGTCCAGGCAAGGCGAGCCCGTACCGGCCATCACGCTGTGCACCGGGCGACAGGAACCCTACGTCGAGGTGCTGATGCAGGCCATTGCTGGCTATTTGCCTTGTATCTACGAGAACGGATGTGGCCTATACGTTCCCGACGGATACCGCTTCCTGGAGCATCCTTCCATTACACCCCTCTCGCGTGAGGCGCTGGCTGCAGCCAAAGCGACTCTCTATCGGCAAATTGTCGTCCCTGGGCTGGGATATTTCCAGCCAGGCAAGGAAGCCTCTCTGACCCTCTATCCACTGTCTGGAACGGGCGTGCAGCGCCTATACCAGGTTGTTGCCAACGTCCTTGCTCCTCACGATGGGGCACTAACTATTCAGGCGTCTGTATCCTGTGTGGACGTGACACCCTTAGGCATTGATAAGGGCCAGGGTGTGCGCTGGCTGTCTGAGCAGACAGACATACCACTGGCGCTTATGGGAGGCATTGGCGACTCAACCAGCGATCTGAAGTTCCTGAACTTGGTAGGCTGCTCTGCTGCCCCAGCCAATGCCACGACTGAAGTCAAAGCAACGGTGAAGTACGTCTCGCCCTATGCTGACGGCAACGGCGTGGTGGACATCCTGCATTACTGGTGTGAGGAAGATACTCCCCGGCGATAATTGCTGATGGGAAAGATATGATCATCAAATGCACCACCCCCTCATTGTCTTCATATGTCCCCAGATAGTTTTGTCCTCTGTTTACTCAATCTCTCACTGCCAAATAGGCCATCTGGGCTCTTGACACCCGTTTCTGACTGTTATATCTTGTAGGTATTCCAACAACTCGAATCGCGTGATTCCTGATCGCTGGGCTCCCTCCTTTAGCTCGGCCAAAGGTCGTCCTTTGCCTTCATGTTACCATGGCCTGGATTACACCTACAATACGGCTGTTCAACCAGGTGAGACCGCCAACGTGACCTTTGCCACTCACCTGGAGACTGATGACTGGGTAACGGCACTGGTCTTTGACGAGCTAGACTACACGCTGACCGTCTGCTTTGATCCCTCAGGCCAGGTGGTACCCTGTCGGTAGCGTGGTGCCTGTGTCCCGAAATGGGACGGTGCAATCACTAGAAGTGTAGATTAAAAATTCCGACAAGGGCGATACGTTTTCTTTAGTGAGCGAGACTCTTCACTCGCGCTCATTTGCTTGCCCCCCGAGCCTACGCAGTGCCCATTCTGCCTGACCTACCCGTCCCACCTGCATCTGGCCCCTCTGGCCCGGGCGGGCAGCCCGACGTATCAGAACGATGAATGTAAGTGCGATTTTTGCTTGAATGCAGAGTAAGGGATGAGGTGTAGCTATGTTTGATCTGCTAATTCAAAATGCCCATGTTTTGCGCGTCGCCTCCGACGGCGAGGTGCAGGTACTGCGCAACCACGATATCGCCATTGAGGGGAATCGCATCGTCGCCGTCGAGCCGACCGGGACCATCCACCCTGGCCGTGTTCGTGAGATCATCGCGGCCAACGCTATGGTCGCCATGCCAGGACTCATCAACACCCACTCCCACGTGCCGATGGTTATCTTCCGGGGGTTGGCCGAAGATGTATCGCTGGAAAAGTGGTTTAACGAATATATGTGGCCGCTGGAGAGCAACCTGCAAGAGGAAGATGTTTATTGGGGGATGCTGCTGGGGTTAGCTGAGATGATCGAGGCGGGCGTCACCAGTGTCGCCGACCATTACTTTTATATGGACCAGGCAGCCCTGGCGGTGGAAAAGGCTGGCACCCGCGCCGCTTTAGGCTGGGCGGTCTTTGGTAGCCAGGGGGAAGAGGCGCTGGACCGGACCGTCGAATTCGTTGAGCGTTGGCAGGGGGCCGCTGGCGGACGTATTACTACCTGGTTGGCTCCTCACGCTCCTTACACCTGTGACGACGACTTCCTGATCGCCTCAGCGCGGCGGGCGCGCGAGCTGGATGTCGGGATTCACATCCACGTGGCCGAGACAGCAGGGCAAACCCAGGCCAGCCTGGAGGAGCGGGGCATCACTCCCATCCGCGTGCTGGAGGAAACCGGGGTCTTGGAGTGCCCGACAATCCTGGCCCACGCCGTCGGCGCCACCCCCGGCGACATCCAACTACTGGCTGACCGTCCAGCCGGGGTGGCCCACGCGCCCAAGACGTATCTGAAGTTGTCTATGGGCACTGCCCCGGTCGTTGCTTTCCGAGAGGCAGGTGTGCCGGTGGGTCTGGCCACAGACGGTGTAGTGAGCAATAATACCCTCGACGTGTGGGAGAGCATGCGCTTGATGGCTATGACCCAGAAGCTAGCTCAGGCCTCGCCTGAGGTGATGACCATCGCTGAGGTGCTTCACGTCGCCACCCGGGGCAGCGCGCAAGTCATCGGCCTGGCCGATCAAATCGGCGCAGTTGAACCCGGCTACCTGGCTGATCTCATCCTGGTGGATATGAACGGCTGTCACGTGCAACCGCTGCACAGCATCACCGCCAGCCTGGTCTACGCCACTCGTGCCAGCGACGTACAAACGGTCATCGTGGACGGGAAAATCGTTATGCGTGATCGGCAATTGCTCACCCTCAACAGGGGGGAGATCATCGAGCAGGTCAACCAGGCGATGCAACGTCTGGCCCGCCGAGTCCCAGAAAGACGGATTCAAGTGTATAATCCGTAGTCAGTAGTTAGGAAATCGGGGACTGGTAAATGAGGAGGTCACTCAACTGATAATCCATCCTGAAGTCCAGGCTGCCCTCGATACTGAGCGGCCGGTAGTAACCCTGGAGAGTACCCTTATCACTCATGGCCTACCGCATCCCAAGAATCTAGATGTGGCACTGGCGTTGGAAGCTGTCGTACGCGAAGCGGGCGCAGTCCCGGCCACCATCGCGATACTGAGTGGGCAGATCACTGTCGGGCTGACCGACGAGCAACTTGTCTACCTGGCCGAGGCGGAGAACGTCCGCAAGTGCAGCCGGCGGGACTTGCCGATTGCAGTGGGGCGGGGCGAAGACGGCGCGACTACCGTTGCCGGCACGATGATTATTGCTCATATGGCTGGCATCCGAGTCTTCGCCACAGGCGGAATTGGCGGTGTACACCGGGGCCACCCCTTTGACGTGAGCGCCGACCTCTTAGAACTAGGCCGCACGCCGGTGACGGTCGTCTGCGCAGGGGCTAAAGCCATCCTCGACTTGCCGCTAACCTTGGAAGTCCTGGAGACCCAAGGGGTGCCTGTCATTGGCTATGGGACCGAAGAGTTTCCTGCCTTTTACACGCGCTCGTCTGGCCTGCCAATAGACGTCCGTTGCGACACGCCGCAGGAAGTGGCCGCTGTCGTGCGTGCCCGTGATGACCTCAACCTCCTGGGAGGCACATTGGTAACCGTTCCCGTTCCACCAGAGGATGAACTTTCCGCCGCCGAGGCAGAGGTGGCTATTGCCACTGCCCTGGCTGAGGCCGAAGCGCAGGGGATCAAAGGCAAAGCCGTTACGCCTTTCTTGCTGGCTCGCGTCAGCGAGCTCACTGGCGAAGCGAGTCTGCGAGCCAATGTGGCGCTCCTCTTGAACAACGCACGCGTGGCATCGGCCATCGCGGTGGCGTTGGGCGCGTAAAACGTGAAGCGTAAAGACGTAAAACGTAAAACGTGAAGCGTAAAATGTGAAAAGTGAGATACAATACGCTTTACGCTTCACGTTTTACGTCCTAGTTCAACAGACGACAGGAGAGAAACAA
>JAHELX010000351.1 GCA_024643945.1 Anaerolineales bacterium | reverse complement strand
CTGGTCGACATCCCGGGCTCGGGCATTGATCCGCAAGCGCCGAAACTGTCGGCCATTTTCAAGCCCGACTTTGTCGCGACCTATGCTGTCCACGATTGGGATTGGGGCTGCAATTGTAAGGGAAAACTGATCGAGGATGGAACCGCTGTCCTGGTAGGCATCAAGACCACGCCCGGCGATCCCCTCTTCATTCCCAAGACAGAACGGGATATTTACGAGGGCAAATATTACGCCGTGGTGCTCTATGCCGCGGAGGACACCCTGACGTTTCTCTATGCCAGGCACGGCAGCGTGGTTGAGGGCTATACGGTACACTACCTGGGGCTGCAAACCGATCCCAACCTGGTGGCGCTGTTCCAGGAGAGCCAGGGGAACGAGTTGCCTGGATTGACCCTGGATACCCCGGTCGGGATCGCAACCGATCAACTCATCGTAGCCATGCGCGACAATGGGAAATTCTTCGATGCCCGCTCAAAGAGAGATTGGTGGGAGTGATCGTATGGACACATTTTGGAAAAGCAATCTGGGTAAGTTGTTTTTAGGTGGCTGCGGCACCCAGGCGGGGTTGGTATTTGCCTTTGCCGCTATAGCTGGGGTACTTGCCTTTTGTTCCGTGTGTGCCTTATCGAATGCACTCAGTATCGTCATGACGCAACAGGTGGCCAGGCTGTCTACCAATGCGACCGCCGAAGCCGCATCCAATGGAGAGGCAGAGGCCCTGCGGGGAGAGATCGAATCCCTCGTCAGTCAGGTAGAGGTATTACGCGCCAATGCGTCAGCCACACCTTCGGCAAACCCGGCATCGCCTTCCTCGTCCCAACCCTTTGTGATTGCGCATCAAGGTGAGGTAAACTTGCGAAGCGGCCCCGGCCTTTCTTATAACAAGGTCGGCACTTTGGCCCTCGGCGGCCGGCTGGAGATTGTCGGGCGCAACGGCGACTCCTCCTGGTGGTTGGTCTCCACACCCGATGGCCTGGCCTGGGTATCGGCTGCCGTGGTCGCCGCCTATGACGTCAGCGACAGTATCCCTGTGGTGAGCATACCGGCACTCCTGGCCTGGCCCACACCCGACGGTCCAAACCCTGCGCCCAACAGCACGCCCACGCCAAACACGCCAAACACGCCAACCACCCCAACGCCGGCTCGTCCATCCGGCACGCCCACCGCTACTGCCGCCGAGAGTCGCATCTTTGTGGAAGATACAGTCGGCTACAAAAGACTCAGAGAGCAAATGGGTCCACCTCCACTCAGCGAAAGCTTTTCACCCGGCGGAGACCAAATTGCGATTAGCGAGGGGATTAAGCTTTACCTGGTTGCGGGTGATGGCTCCAGCGGTCGAATCTTGCTGGCTGATGATGACGACCGCCGGCCGGTGGGTGGTGCCGTTTGGTCACCCGACGGTAAATATCTGGCATTCCTGGTTGACTACAAAAGCCGCAAGTGCAAGCCGTGCCGCTCAGTTGGCCTCGTACGCCTTTCGGACACATCGATTTACTTTCTCAAGACCCCGGATAACATGGACAGCGATGCCCCGCGCTGGACGCAAGATGGGCGCCTGTTGGTAAATGTTTATCCCGGTGAGCGGGCCGACGGTACCACCTATGTTTACGATACCGCCAGTCGGGGTCAGGTTGCTTCGGGAGTTTATGTTCTGAGCAGCAGCCATGAGGGGCAAAAATGGCTGCCCTGGAAACCGGGCCGAACCTGGCAGGCGGGAGTCTCTGAGCGACCGGACACCTACTATAATGATTAGGATAAGTGCTTATAGAAGCCTGATTCCCCGTTCTTCCACAAATGCCATCAGCAGTCTGCTTACATACTCGGGTACCACGCCGTGCCTGGCCGCCTGTCGCAGCAGTTCTTGCATTGGCGCGCCCTCGTCTATGAAGAGGCGGACCTAGCCTTCCGGCTCGGCCAGCATAAGCGCCCGTCCGAGTGCCATAAGCGCAGAGTTCGCATGATCTCTTCTCATCCCTTGGAACATTTGGTACGTCACCTACGTCTATATACTTGAAAGTCGATAACCATTCCAAAATACTTTAATGTCGGAGGCTTCAGAATGTTGAACAAACAATTGGGTTTAGTGGTCGCTGTTCTTGCCGTCGGAGCCATATTGCTGAGTGCGTGCAGCAACGCGGCTGTGCCTGCGGCGCAGGCCCAAACCAGTGACCTGCCGGCCAATCGCACCATTACCGTGGTCGGGCAGGGGCAATCCAGCGGCGCGCCCGATGTGGCCCACGTCAATGTCGGCGTGGAAACCACAGGTGCTTCGGCACAAGAAGCTGTGAACGCTAACAAACAGCAAATGTCGACCCTGCTGGAAAAACTCAAGGCGCTGGGCGTGGCCGACAAGGATATCCAGACCAGCAATTACAGCATCTATACCGAGCGGCCCCAGCCAGCTATGCCGGCTGAAGGCGGAGCTGCTGGCAGTGAAGGGGTCATTTATCACGTGTCGAACCAGGTTAACGTGACGGTTCGCGACACGAGCAAGCTGGGCGACGTATTGGACCAGGCTGTGAGTGCCGGCGCGAATACTATCTACGGCGTGTACTTTGAGGTTTCGGACCCCAGCCAATTGGAAGCGGCCGCACGCGAGAAAGCCATCGCCGACGCCAAAGCGCGTGCCGAAAGTCTGGCGCAGTTGTCCGGCGTGAGCCTGGGCGAAGTGCTGACCATCAGTGAAGTGATTGGCGCGCCCGGGCCGATCGTTGAGCGCGCTGTTGTGGGAATGGGCGGCGGGGGCGGCACGCCGATTCAACCCGGCGAAACCCAGGTGAATGTCAGCGTACAAGTGACCTACGCCATCAAGTAGCCGTCAACCATCAGCAGTCCATAAGCAAAAGACCCCCGGGATTCCGATTTACCAGAAGCCGGGGGTCTGACCATTTACGCTCTTCACCCGAACACCCCGGGCGCATTAAGCGAGTCTGTCAACCTTACAACCAGGCCGGCCAGGCGGTCAGCAATATCTTGCACAATAAGGTCTGGAACGCCATCAACTGCTTTGGATTGCAGGCGTAAGTCGATTTGATCGTTTACGTAATCTACCACTACGAAAAGACCATCGGGAGTGAACGCGATCTCGGTAGAGAACAAATCCAGCCGGCAAAGATGGGCAATAGAAGCAGTGATGGCCTGCAATGGGCTCAGGCAGTAGCCGCTCTCTTCGGCGGAGGTGACGGGAGTATAGATGTGTGTATGGGGATTCCACCAGCAGGGATAAACCCGCTCCGCGCAATAGAGAACGCGAAACCATGCCGGACGATGACCAAGCTCTGTGGGAACGATGTGGGCTTGCAACAGGTATCTATCGGCAGGATATTCTTGCCGTGTGGCGAGCACCTGGCCCAACGAGGTGGCTTCGGTGACTACCCCCTCGCCACCACCGCCATGCGCCGGCTTGATGGTGAACCGATGCCCTAGCGGTTTCAGGTCAATAGGCGGAATGACGGGTTGTTGCTCATAAGGGGGAAGGACGATGGTGTAAGGAGTATGCAGGCCAGCCTTGATGAGAACCAGATGCAGCTTGGCCTTGTCCCAGGTGCGAGATGCTTCCTCATAAGAATTGATGCAATATGCGCCGTGATTGCAAGCCCATTGGACGAGGGGCATAAAACGCGCGTCGACGTCGGAAGCACGGTCAAAAAAAGCCCTGAAGTCAATCTGGTGGTTGACAAGAGCGTGCAACAAATCTCCCAGATTGTCGGGCCTGATCTGCAGCAGTGACAGCCCATGTGACCCACAAGCCTTGTCAAGCAGCGCCGCAAGATCGGCGTCGTATTCCCAGTTCCACGCAAGACACAGGTCGTAGCCCATCATAACCCTTTGTAGTGCATTCTATTCCAGCTTGCCGACTCATGCAAGCCTGCGGGAACGATCGGGTCCGTCCCAAATTTTAGGTGAAAGACCCTAAGGGTTTTCTGAAAACCCTTAGGGTCTGCCAAGAATTTGGGACACACCCGGAACGATCTGTGGGTGAATTTATCAAAGCTCGGGAAAAGGACCCCTGTGGGGCACGACGGTGCGGCCCGAGCTAAAACAGGTCGTTCGTGCGCTCGCGGGGTGCGTTTCACCCTGGGGGAAGGGGCCAGGGGCAATCATCAGAGGATTCAGCCCGCCCTGGCCCACGGGCCGGGACGGGCTGGAGGACAATCCAGGCAGCCCGGAGTTAAGGAGCGGGAGGAGCTGCCAATCGAAATCCAAAGAGGTTGAGCCTGTAGTACAGGTTGTACCTGGCGCGATAAGTGCAACGGATGAATCTCCGATGGCTGAGGAAGGAGCCGCCGCGTAACATGCGCAGAACCTCAGCATCGGCCTTTATGTTCTCGCGGCCATCATCCGGTTGGTACGGATACTTGTAATCCGGTGTCTCCCAATCTTTTCCCCACAAACTCCGTGTCCACTCCCATACACTGCCGGCCATACCCAGCAAGCCATAAGGGCTGGCCCCTCCGGGATTGGCATCCACCGGCGCGGTACCGGCCTCGCCCCCTGTTCCGGATTTAGCCTGCCGCGCATCCCACTCGTCCCCCCAGGGGTAGATACGTCCATCCGTGCCCCGCGCTCCCTTTTCCCATTCGGCCTCGCTCGGCAGCCGGTAAGTCTTGCCGGTGACCTTGGATAGCCAGTTGCAATAGGCTAAAGCGTCATAACAGGAGACCCAAATTACAGGATGGTCCTCTTTACCTATGGGGGGAGTCCCGCCTACCCAATCTCTCGGCTGCGTGTGGCCGGTAGCCTCTACAAAAAGGGCATACTGAGCGTTGGTCACCGGTGTCCTGGCCAGGTAGTAGTCAGGTAGATACAGCGTGTGCTGCGGCTGTTCGTGCTCTTCGGCGAGTTCGTCCTTTTGGGGATCACTGCCCATAAGGAAGTCGCCGGCCGGGATGAGTATCATCTCCGGTTCGAGCGGCAAGCGCGACTCCACAACGACAGGATGTACCGACCCCGGCACCGTGATTGGTGATTCCATATTGCTCACTCCTTATCTGGTCAACCTCTCCACCTGCTACCTGAGAGATGCCCCGCCCGCACAAAACACAAACGCCGCCTATTTGACCAGGCGGCGTGCTCATAAGAGAGAATGAATACCTACTCGGTAATATGGCGATGTTAAGGTACCCATAGTGCCTGGTCGGGGAAAACCCCTTGGGTCGCAGTAGATCTTATTACAATTATTATATCACATATTCTTTTTGGTTTCAATAAGTTTAGGCCGATTTTCCTAGTTTACAGCCGAATCAAAGACCTCTGAGACTAAGAACATTCACAGGATCTTCATTTTTAGCGCATGATCTCTTCACATTTGGCGGGTATCCTATAGTCAGAAAGGTGATGAGAACATCACCACAACCCAAAAAATCAAACTACAGGAGATTGTTACGATGAAACGCTTTTCAGTGATTGGCTTGGCAGTTGTGCTGGCATTGAGCCTGACGGCAGTGCTTGCGGTCGCCGCCTTCGCCCAGGGACCGCAGGGAGACCGGGATGGGGTACGCGACTTCGCAGGCCCCGGCCAGGGGTTGGGCAATGGGCCTGCCTACGGCTTCGTGGATGCGGATGGCGATGGCGTGAACGATCGCTTCGTGGATGCGGATGGCGATGGTGTCTGCGACAATGTGGGCCTGGGCTACGGCCAGGGTGCGACGGATGCCCCGCGCGGGCAGGGAGCCGGGATGATGGGACGTGGCTACGGCATGCACGGTGCCAACTTCATCGACGAGAACGGCAACGGCATCTGCGACTGGTTAGAACAGTAAGCATAACAACACAATAAACCAAGACGGCGGTGGAAGTACCCACCGCCGTCTTTTTGTTGGGGCTCGAGGGGGAACCACAGGCTTTCAATAGAAAGGTGGGAGATTCGACGTAAGAATCTATTGAAAGCGAGGTGGAAGTGTGGTATAGTGAATCAAGCATTCTCTTACAAGATTCACTCCGAACTCCCCGACGGCTTCGGCTCTCGTGGAAGTGTGGTATAGTGAATCTGGCATCCTCTTACAGTTTTCAGGTATCTTCTCAAAAAGTAGGGGCAAACCCTTGCGGTTGCCCGCCTGGGCAGGCGCACCCGCAGGTCCCCTTTCCCCTGTGCAGCCCCATGGGGGGCTTTCCCCTGTGCAGCCCCGTGGGGGGGCTTCGCTCGGGACCATCGGGCGCTCGGGACCGTGGGTGGGGAAGACCTGCCCTTACCCCAAGATATTGAGAAGATACGTTTTCAGGAAGGTTCACCCATGAGACGCTTGATTGTGCCAACCAGACCAACGCTGTCACTATTGCATTTCGCCCTTGCCTGGGTGTTACTCAGTAGTTGCACACGCCCGGCCCAGGGACCCAGCCCTGCGCCCGGCGAGACGGCGACGCCCACGGCGACGGTCACAAGCCTGCCGGCGCCGGCGCCGACCAGCGCCCCGACGACAACGGCCACAAGCCTGCCGGCGCCGACCAGCGCGCCGACGACAACGGCCACAAGCCTGCCGGCGGCTGCCGCCAGTCAGCCCGGCTCCAGGCCTGGCGAATACCAGGA
>JAHELX010000350.1 GCA_024643945.1 Anaerolineales bacterium | reverse complement strand
TCGCCGCCGCCAGCAGGTTGTTGGCCGCACTCACGGCGTGGATGTCGCCCGTCAGGTGCAGGTTGAAGTCCTCCATGGGCACGATCTGGCTGTAGCCACCCCCGGCGGCACCGCCCTTGATGCCAAAGGTCGGTCCCTGGGAGGGCTGGCGGATGCAGGTGAAGACATTCTTGCCCAGATGCGCCCCCATCGCCTGGCTCAGCCCCACCGTCGTCGTCGTCTTCCCCTCGCCCAACGGCGTCGGGGTGATGGCCGTGACGTCGATGTACTTCCCCTGGGAGCGGTCCTTGGATTTCTTCAGGACATCCAGGTGGACTTTGGCTTTGTACTTGCCGTAGTAGTCCAGATCGTCCTCAGTCAGGCCGAGGGACTCGGCCACCTCCTTGATCGGTCTCAGAACCGCTTCCTGGGCAATTTCAATGTCGCTGGGTACAGGATGTCTGATGGTGATCATGCTGCAAGCCTCCTCGCTTGAATAATTTGTGAGTTTGTCTCAGATGGGAAACCTCGTGTCTCCTGGGGACAGCTAATTGGGACAAATGCCGGGGTCGCGCTCACCTTTGTGCCTGATTTCACCACGCAACATACTATCACAGGCATTTGGGCTTGTCAAGTGAATTTATCTAAACTTCAAGAATGTTCCAACACGTAGGAAAAGACACGATCCTTTTCCTGGCTGGCACCGGACAGCACCTGGGTCAAATGTTTCTGCTTTTCTTGCACAAAATTGGGATCGCGAATGGAGCCCAGGTTGATGCCAACATTGAGCTGAGCCCCCCGCAAGCCGGCCTCGGCCAGGAGAGCCGCGGTGCCGGCGTCGCTGAGCGCGTTGGGATTGACTTTGGCGATCACCTGGGCCGTCAATTTGATGATGGCCGCGCAGGCGGCAGCCGTCTCCAGGGGGACCTGCGTCGCACCCTGGAGGGCGCGCTGAATGGCCGCCTGACGGGTGGCTTGTTCTTCCTCCGTCTCTTTCGGCCGGCGATACGCTGCCATCACCCGGTCGAAGGCGCGGGTGTCGGCGTCGGCCAGGCTGGTCAACTGGCGACGCAATGCTTCAGCTTCTTCGAGAACGCCACGCAGTTCATCTTCCACAGCGACGAATTGTTTTTTGCCGATGGTCAGATTGCAGACCATACTTAGTAAGGCAGCCCCCATGGCTCCAGCCAATGCAGCGGCGCTGCCGCCTCCCGGTGTGGCCGACGAACCGGCCAGTTCGTCCAATAACGCTTGAACACTTCCGTCTTTGATTGCCATGTCTTAAATCCCCATAATCTGCGTTGAAAGTCGATTGAGATTGGGTGCTCCAATGAAGTGCCGCGCATCTTACGTCACAGTAACACCGTCAAAATGCCCTTCGCGCTGCCGCAGGTCAGCGGCCAGAGCACTTAAGTCAACGCGGGCAGTGAGGTCAATGCTGAGGGGGGAAACCGCCACCACCCGCTCCACCGCCAGGGCGTGCACGTCGGAATCGGGCTCCAGCGTGTTCCCGTCAACCCAGACACTATAGTCTATCCCCTTTTGTTCGCTCAGGCTGCGCCGCCCGCTGGGCCGGGGCACGTGGTAGCGCTGGCGTGAGACGCGGACCATGCGCCAGGGGGTATCGGGCTGGGCGTCGGCTGGCACGTCAATTTTCAAGATATCCACGTCAGGCGGCAACTTGCCGGCCAACACAATTTGGGCAAAGCGGCGGGTGAAAGCAGCCGCTGCCGCAAAATCGACCGCGTCGGAATGATGATAATGAAATTCTTTGGACGTCTCTAACGACACCGCCAGGCCCGGCACCCCGAAGCTGGCCACCTCAATGGCCGCCCCGATCGTGCCGGAGATGGTGACGCCGGTACCCAGATTCTCGCCGAAATTGATACCGCTGATGAGTAAATCGGGGGGGCGCGGCAACAGGTCAAGCAGGGCCGAGAGCACCGCCTGCGCGGGCGAGGCCTCCAACCCATAGGCGACGACGGTATGACAATTGACTGGTATCTCCTCTCGATAAATCGCCTTGTCCCGCACGGGTGGGTAGCTGCGGCTGGCGCTGGTCTGCTGTTGCCGGGGTGCAGCCACGATCACTTCGCCCAAGTCGCATACGGCCCTGACGACAGCGTGCAGGCCAGGCGAATGGATGCCGTCGTCGTTGGTGACTAAGATGAGGGGGGCTGCAGCGCCATCCTCCTGGCTTCCCTCTCCATGAGGCGTGCCAGGATGTGCCGCATGGGCGGCCCTGGATTCAGTCATAGAGCACTTCCTCCAAAGAAAAGTCTCATATCCATTGGTGAGAATTTCGAGACCAACTGAACGCTTACGTGGCCGTGAGCGCGGCACGCACTACCTCGATGAGCATCGTATCCTGCTCCGGCAGCACAGTGCGCGGATCGAGCAACAGCCGGTCGTCTTCGATCCGGGCCACGATGGGGGGATCGGCCGCACGCAGGTGCGCCGCCAGCGCGTCGGGCGAAGAGACTTCCAGCGCCAGCGCCCGCGTGGGCAAGGTCTGCCCGGGCAGGCTCCCTCCGCCGACGGTGGACTCGGCGGCGACCACGCTTGTCGGGGCGCCGGCCTCCTTGAGCGCGCGCTGCCACTTGCGCGCGCGTCGGGCCAGAACTTGCACGGGGGTGGCGATCATGCGCCAGACGGGGATCTCTTGGGCTGCCTTGCCTTCCAGGTAGGCCAGCAGTGTAGCCTGCAGCCCGGCCAGCGTCGTCTTGTCCACGCGCACGGCGCGCGCCAGCGGATGGCGGCGCAATTTGGTGATGAGGTCCGCCTTGCCCATAATCAGCCCGGCCTGCGGCCCGCCCAGCAACTTGTCGCCGCTGGCGGTGACGACCGAGACTCCGGCAGCAATACTCTCCTGGATGGTCGGTTCGTGGGCCAGGCCGTAAAGTTCCGTCTCCAGCAAGGTGCCGCTACCCAGGTCGTCCATCACCGGGACCGCATACTCGTCGCCCAGCGCTACCAGTTCAGCCAGCATCGGCTCGTGGACAAAGCCGGTGATGCTGAAGTTACTGTGGTGCACCCGCAGCAGGAGAGCGGTGTTGATAGGATGCAACACATCGGCGTAATCCCGGACATAGGTGCGATTGGTGGTACCCACCTCCACCAGGCGCGCCCCGCTCTGGCGCATCACGTCGGGGATGCGAAAGCCCCCGCCGATTTCGACCAGCTGGCTGCGGCTGATGAGCACGTCCCGGTCCTTAGCCAGCGCCGTGAGCGTCAGCAGCACGGCCGAGGCGTTGTTGTTGACGACCAGGGCATCCTCAGCACCGGTCAGCCGGCGCAGCAACTCGGCCGCGTGAACGTAGCGCGAGCCACGCGCCCCGGCCGCCATATCGTACTCCAGGTTGCTGTACCCAATCGAGACCTGAGCCATTGCCTGCCGCGCCCGTTCAGAAAGAGGCGCACGCCCCAGGTTGGTATGAATAATGACTCCGGTGGCGTTGATCACCGGGTACAAGCTGGGGCGCACGTTGGCCATCAGGTGCCGCGTAGCTGTGGCAATGAGGGGCTCAGCGTCGGGAGCCGGCTCACCGCCCAGGATGGCCTGGCGCGCAGCATCCAGGGCCGCGCGCAGCGCGTCGAGGGTAAGTTCACGTCCATATTGCTCCACCAGGCTGGCAACCGCATCCATCTGGAGAAGTTTATCCACACTCGGTAGCTTGCGAAGGTCTAATTGGTTCATAGTGTGTCTCTAAAGGGTATCGAACAATCTCTTTGCTTCTCTGGTGAAGAAGCTCTTCACCTGCGACCAGTCCACTTCAACGAGCATTTTGGGCATTGGCTCGTCTTCGGCGTCAACGAAGTAGGCTAAGGATTTGATCAAATGGACGCGATTGGTCTCAACAATCCGATACTTTTCGGTGTGCCAGCGTAGAGCTTCATCCAAAGACATACGATGCTGGCAAATGAAATACAAGTCGATGAAGTCACGGCGTGTGCCCCGCTGCGAAATGGCCTCCAATTTCATAGCCACCAGATCTTCAAGGGCAGCGACACGCGCGCCAAGAACGATGGCCGGTTCGGCTACCAGCGGGTAGTGATAGCGAAAGAAACTGATCTTGACTTCTTCAAATTCACCCAGCAAGGTGTCCTTGGCTACGTAATCGCGTCGAAATGAGCCTAGGCCAGCCAGGCGTGCTGTCAAGTCGTCGGCCGCAAGCGGATCAGGACCGAAGAAGTCCAGATCAATGGACAAGCGGTGTCCGAGATACAAGGCGGCCGCCGTGCCCCCTGCCAGGTAAAAGGGCTGCAACACACCAGCCTTCGCTAATAGCGCCAGGTTCCGTTGCGTTCGCTCTGGAATTGCTTCGACAAACATCGAACCTCTTCCCTGTCAAGGTCAAAGTAGAGCGCCCAAAAGTTGGCGCTGAAAGGCGAAACACGCCGCGTATGACGCAACACGTCCACAATCTCATCCCGGCTGAAGCGACGCAGCAGCCAATGCACGGCCTCCAGGTCACCATATTCTAGCAGCCGCTCAGTTACGTAAACTGGATACTGACCTACCATCAGCGTGGTCGGGTCAATGTCCCAAAAGTAACGGTGGGTTGAAGGAGGCAGGCGGTCTTGACCTGGCGCCGGATTCTCATTGTGTTTCCAAACCTTTGATCTCACTTTTATTCACCATTCTTAGACCTGGTCCCGTGTCAGAAAGAAGGCTTCCATCAGGGCGAATACACCGGCGATGACGCCGGCGATAGTCCAATTGAGGGAGTCTTCCTTTTGCAGCCAGCCGCACAGCGCGCCGAAGAGGCCCACCCATGCCCCCTGGCGCAAGAGGCGAAGTGGGTCTTGTGCCTGCCAGCCCGACCGGGCAAAGCGATAGTTGAGGTAAGCTGCCACCGGCATCGTCAGCCCGCCGAGCGTTACCGCCAACAAGCCCAGGAAGACCAGCTCCAGCACCGGGTCGGGCCAGAAGCGGGTCACGATCAGCCATAGCCCGGCTCCCCCCAGGCCAGCCACCAGCACGCCAAGGACAACCCACCAGCGCAGACGCACGAATACCTCTCTTCAAATATACGCAGTACGCAATACGCAACACGCAGTACACGCTGAGCATATGCATTGCGTATCGATTCATCTACGTTGCGCATCCACGCGAATTATACCGCAAACCATTCTTTCCTGCCAGACCCTAGTTATGGTATAATCGGAGCGTACATGACTTCTGAATCTGTCGGAATAGTGAGTAAGCGGTGTCTATCTTAACAGCCTCGGGATTAAGCAAGCATTTTGGCGCACAAGACATTTTCGACGACCTGAGTCTGCAAATCGTCCATGGCGAACGATCAGCGCTGGTTGGCCCTAACGGCACGGGTAAAACCACGTTACTCAGGATCCTGGCCGGGCTGGAGACGCCGTCGAGCGGACAGGTGCACCGCGCTAAGGGATTGCGCGTCGGGTACCTGCCCCAAGAGGTCACGCTGACTGACGCCGACGGGACGTTGTGGGAGCTGGCCCTGGCTGCCTTCGATCATCTGCAACAACAGGCGGCGGAACTGCGCCGGCTAGAGGAAGCAATGGCCGCCACCACCGACCCCGACGAACGTGACCGGCTACTCGCCCGTTACGGCCAGGCACAGGATGCCTTTGACCTGGCTGGCGGCTATACCTATGAATATCGTATGCGGCAGGTGCTGAGTGGGCTGGGCTTTGACGAAGAGGATTATCAGCACCCACTGGCCCGATTCAGCGGCGGCGAACAGACGCGAGCGCATCTGGCGCGCCTGCTGCTGGACGCGCCCGACCTGCTCCTCCTCGACGAGCCAACCAATCACCTGGACCTGGCTGCCGTCGAATGGCTGGAGGACTACCTTCAGAACTGGCCGGGGGCGATTGTCCTCGTGGCCCACGATCGCTATTTTTTGGACAAAGTCGCTATCAAGGTTTGGGACCTGAGCAACGGGCGGATGGAGATCTATCGGGGCAACTATAGTGCTTATTGGCACCAGCGCGCCGAGCGACGCGAGCGCCAGCGGCGCGAATACAAACGCCAGCAGGCGTTCATCGCCAAGGAAGAGGAATTCATCCGCCGCAACATTGAGGGCCAGCGGACCAGGGAGGCCCAGGGACGGCGCAAACGATTGGAGCGACTGGAGCGCATCACGCGCCCCCAGGACGAGAAGCATATCAGCCTCGATATCAATACCGATCTGCGCTCCGGCGACCTGGTGCTGGCTACCTACGACCTGGTTGTGGGGTATGAGCCGGATGCCCCTCTTTTCACTTGCCCTGACCTGGAGATACGTCGCAGCGATCGAGTGGCGCTGATCGGGCCCAACGGGGCTGGCAAGACTACCTTCGTCAAGACTATCCTGAAGGAAGTCAAGCCCCTGTCTGGACGAGTGCGGCTGGGTGCTGCCGTGGAAATTGGCTACTTCGCCCAGGCGCATGCCGGCCTGAATCTCGGCCGGTCGGTTCTCGACGAAGTACTGTCGGTTCGAAATTGGCCCATCGGCCAGGCGCGCAACTACCTGGGCCGATTCCTTTTCTCCGGCGACGACGTCTTCAAGCCGATCAGCGCGTTGAGCGG